>DASYNR010000170.1:0-3275 GCA_036008485.1 Candidatus Acidiferrales bacterium
GCATCGGACAAACCGATCATCTGGCGCATCCAATCGGTGACGACTTCTTCGACTTCGGTGAGCGCGGGACTGGATTGCCAGGAAAGTCCCAGCACGCCAAGTCCGGTGCTGAGATAATCGCCGAGCACGCTGGCGAGCGAACCGTTCGACGGGAAATATCCGAAGAAGCGCGGATGCTGCCAGTGAGAAAGTCCGGGCATCACGATGCTGTCCATGTCTTTAAATATCGCGTCGAACTTTTCCGGATTTTCCGGTGGACTCGCCGGAAGTTGCGCACGGACTTCGCCCGGCGCGGTTCGCGCCATCACAGGAAATTCGGCGACGCGCGTGCGATAGTCGGCGATCCAGTCGATCAGTTGATGGCCGTATTTGCGAAATTCTTCTGGAGTCATTGTGGCTCTCGAATCATGTTGTGTTAATGCGTTTCCAGCGCGCACGATGTTACAGTTTCCGGGGCGCTTGAGCTAGTTCAGGGGAAGAAATGAAATATCGAGAGATGGGCAGAACCGGATTTGAAGTCAGCGAAATTGGCCACGGACTTTGGGGCATGAGCGGATGGTCCGGCTCTGAAGATGAGCAATCGCGCGAAGCGTTGCAGCTTTCCGCAAATGGCGGCTGCAATTTTTATGACACCGCATGGGCGTACGGCGAAGGGAAGAGCGATGCGCTGCTCGGAGAATTGCTCGCGCGAAATTATGGCAAGCGGCAAAAAGCGGCGGCAAATTTTTCGTCGCATTTGTATGCTGCGTCAAAAATTCCTCCGATGAATAAAAAGTGGCCCGCTTCGCCGAACGACCGTTACGACGAAGTATTTCCCGCGAAGCATGTTTTCAAATATATGGAACTGATTCGCGAAAAATTGGGCGTCGATTCAATCGACCTTCTGCAGTTTCACGTGTGGAACGACAACTGGGCAAGCGATCCGGATTTTCGCCGCACCGTCGCCAAGTTGAAGACGGAAGGACAAATTCGCGCATTCGGACTGAGTCTGAATCGCTGGGAACCGGCGAACGGAATTGCCGCGCTGAACACTGGGTTGGTGGATGTTGTGCAGGTGATTTACAATATTTTCGATCAATCGCCCGAAGATAAATTATTTCCGCTCTGCAAAGAAATGAACATCGGAGTGATTGCGCGAGTGCCGTTGGACGAAGGAAGTTTAGGCGGAAAAATGACTCTGAACGATATATTTCCGCCGAATGATTTCCGCGCGCGTTATTTCAGCGGAGAAAATCTGCCGAACACGATTGAGCGCGTCGAAAAACTGAAAGCGATTTTGCCTGCGGGAATGAGTCTTCCAGAAATGGCGATCCGATTTATTTTGTCGAATCCCATTGTGAGCACTACCATCATCGGAATGCGCAAGCCGGATCACGTAAAAGAAAATCTGGCGACGAGCGACGCCGGCCCGCTGAACGCCGCGCTGCTTCAAGAATTAAAGAAGCATCGATGGGATCGCACGCCGACTCCGTCGTCGGCGTAATCAGTCACGCGAACAAGTTTTATCGTAGTTAATTAGAACGAAAATAATTCAAGGAGGAATTGCAATCATGAAAGCAGAAAGCGCAGCCGCGGTATTGGAGTTTTTAATTCCAGCAGTCGAGCAAGAAGCCGCACTCACACGAAAAGTTTTGCTGGCGGTGCCGGCGGACAAGGGACATCACAAGCCGCATGACAAAGCGATGAGCGCTTTGGAATTGTGCTGGCACATCGCCGCGACGGAAACTTTTTTCATCACCGCCGTCACGACCGGCGCCTTCGCGCCATTCCCCAATAAGCCCGAAGACGTGAAAACTACGCACGATGTCGTCGCGTGGTTCGATAAGCAAGTGGCGGCGAACGTCGCGAAACTGAAAGCCATGACTGGCGAGCAAGCCGCGAAAATGGTGGACTCTCCATTTGGTCCGTTGCCTGCAATTGCATTTCTGAATTTGTCGATCAATCACACGTCGCATCATCGCGGACAACTTTCCACGTATCTGCGGCCGATGGGTGCGAAGGTTCCTTCGATTTACGGCACAAGCCGTGATGATAAGGAAGCAAAGGAAGCTGCGAAACATTAGGAATCGCGGAACGTATCAGTTGCAGGCGGGAACGTGAACAACGTGATTAAGAAATACGCCCGCCTGCGGCGGCGTCTTGGGTATCTGTAGAGGAGTCGATCGTAATGCCCGTTGAAGCAAAGTCAGCGGAAAAAGGTCGAACCGCGATCAAGTTTGTTGACGCCGGATATTTTCTTTTCATCGCCGCATGGGTAGCGTGGCGCGTTCCCGTTAGCCCTCGTTACATAGTCGGCCTTTCAATCGGCGCGATTGGTTTTGTGTTGTGGATGGTGGCGCGGCAGCAATTAGGTAAGTCCTTCACGGTTAGTGCGCAGGCGAAGGCGTTGGTGACGACCGGCTTATATTCCAAAATTCGCAATCCAATTTATTTTTTCGGTGGAGTCGCGTTCTTCGGCGTTTTTCTTGCATGGGGAAATCTTTACGCTCTATTCGGAGTGATCGTTCTTTATTTCGCGATGCAGCTAGCGCGTGCGCGGAAGGAATCGGCCGTACTGGAGCAGGCGTTTGGTGATGAATACCGCAGATATAAAGAGAGCACTTGGTTTTAAGAAGTTAGTGTCGGCGTGCCGCACGCGCTTCTAGCTTGCCGGATACATGATTACATTCTTTCGTACGCGCGCAAAAGGAGTGAGCGAGTGTGGGCGCGAAGTTTTCGCGGTCATGATGTCTTCCACGCGAATTCCGCGCACCACAAGCGCATCTCCGATCAGCGAACGGTGACAACGCCACGGAACGGCTTCCGCGCACATAATTGCGCTCCGTTTTTGGCGCGCTAGTTTGATGAGTCTCTGTAGTCCCTCATCAAATTCCGGCGTCTGCATGTAATCGGCATAGCCGCGAAATGAGGTGTTGCGCCATCCCGTATTCTTGGAATCTCGATGTGCGTGACGCAATCCTCCAAGCTTTCGCAAATGCACGTATCCAATTTTTGCAGCGCGCAATTTTTTCCGCAGAGTCTTCTGGTCAAATTGAGGATTGTGGCGCGAGCGCGGAATGCTGCGCACGTCTACAACGCGCTTGATGTTGTGGGCTCGCAGAATCGCAAGGAATTGTTTCCATGTTCGATTGGAATGCCCAACGGTGAAAACTGTAAGGGCGCGTCTGCTGATTTTCCCCACGAGGGTATGCTAATGCAGCGCGGCAAGTCCGGCAATGTGACGTACGGGATTTGAATTTAGCGGCCGGCTAACGATTGGCCAGTGCTTCGCGAAG
>DASYNR010000171.1:0-2625 GCA_036008485.1 Candidatus Acidiferrales bacterium
GCGACCTGCAGGAGCGGCCGTCAAGATTGTTATGGATCGGAATTCTGGAGCGGAAGCTTCGAGGGCGTTTCGGTTTGCGGAAGTGCCTTCGCCAATCAAGGATAACGCCGCGGCGAAGGCGTCATTGATGATTGTCGATGGAGAGATTGACGGGAATAGCGCGGCGCTGAGCGTGCTGACCGATGGGATGCTGCCCAGCGAAGAAGATGAACCCGACGCCAATTTCTTTTTTGAGCAGGGCACGTGGGGCGGTCGGTTCCGGATGGATTTTGGAAGTGCGATTGAAATAGCACAGTTGAATTCCTACTCGTGGCATCCGAACACGCGCGGGCCGCAAGTGTATAAGGTCTACGGGAGTGACGGGACTGGCACGAATTTTAATGGAACACCGAAGGCGAATATTGATCCGGTAAGCTGCGGATGGAAGTTGATCGCTAGCGTCGATACTCGGACGCAGTATGGAGAAAACGGCGGGCAGTATGGAGTGAGTGTAAGCGGACCCGCGGGAAGTTTGGGGAGGTTCAAGTATTTATTGTTTTCGGTTTTTCAGACGGAAGTGGATGACGAATTTGGGAACACGTTTTATAGCGAGATTGATGTGATTGCGAAGAAGTAAGACGCCAAGGACGCTGAATATGAGCGAACAAGAATCTTTGCGACCCGCGGGCTGAGAGGCGCGTGAGCGGCCGGCAAAATTGAATTTCATCTGCGCGAAAAATTAGGCTGAGGCGGCGCTTGCAATCGACATGGTAGACGCTTCGTAGCCTTCATCTTCGGCGATTTTTTGTGCGGCGGCGCGGAGAGTGGGCTCGGGCGTCTCGCGGGGAAGCGCGAGGTGGCGGCGGACGACTTCTTCCCCGGCTTCAATGCGAACCAGCCAATTTGATTTTTCTGAATCCCAGGAAATTTCGACTCGATCGGCTTGCATGAGGACCTCCTTGAAAGCTGCGTGCGATATGTAGGATGCGCGCGGTTGGCGTTTGGGTGCGGACGAAAGATGGAGGAAGGCGCGTTGATTAATCGAGGATTTTAGTGAGGTTAATTTTCTTTTCGCGGCGATCAAGAAGGAGTTTATCAACGGCGGTGACCGCTGTGATCCACACTGCGCCTGCGAGGTAACCCGCGATCACGTCGCTGGGATAGTGGACGCCGAGATAGATGCGCGAGAGGCCGATCATTGCGACCAAAAGAGCGGCAGCCAGCCAGACGAAGAATTTTTGTTTGCCGGATCGCATACGGTCGGAAAGGACCGCCGCAAGAATTCCGTAGAAACAGAGAGAGCCGAGTGCGTGTCCGCTGGGAAAACTGTATGAACTTGGCGTGACGCCGAAAAACGCGACGGGGCGAGGGCGATGGAAAGAAAGTTTTAGAACATAGTCGAGCGTGCTGGCGCCGGCCATGGCGATGCCGAGGAATGCGGCGATTCTGGGGCGCTTGAAATAAAAGCAAACGCAGGCGACTAGCAGACCGAAGATCACTACCCACGTGACTGAACCTAAAAACGAAAATCCTTGCATGATGGTGGTCAGTAGCGGCGTGGCGTGATTGTGGACTGTACCACGCACGGTTGCGTCGAACTGATTGGTGTCACCTTTAATGACTTCTTCGGCCACCCAGCCGAAGAGTAAAAGCGCGCCAGCAGCAGCGGCCAGCGACGCAATCAGGAAAGCTCCCAGCGCGAATTCATTCGGTTTGGTTTTGGTGTGGGGCATGCGCCTTTTCAGCTTGTGATATTACAGAATTCGAGCGAGGAATATCGCGTTTTCCGTCGACGGGTGCATTTCTTGACGAAGAAGAACAGCTCGCGTAAGATTCGTAAATGGACCAGCATAAATTCGCGACGGTAGCTGTGGCGTGTTGTAGGAATGCCATTGCCGGGGCGGGTGTGCGATCCGAATAAATTAGACGACATTTTTAGACGGATACGAAGCCCGCTGGCCAGAGTTGAATCTGGTAAGCGGGTTTTTTGTTTTTCAGGGAGAAATTAGTGAGCGCCATGAGAATAAATCCGGCGTGCGAGCGATCAATCGCAATTGCAATCGCTAGCCTGCCGCTCCAATGTTGTTGTTGACCCACCAAACAGAGCACCAATTCACCCGGAATTCGATGAGTGTGGATTGGTCTTCTCCTCTCGGTAAGAACCCGAAATTTTTGGCGGAATCCCAAGATCACAATTGCAAGAAATCCAAGGGCCAGATATGTGAGCGGCATTTTTGTTTAGAGAAACGCGAACGAAGAATCCGCAAAGAATAGGAGAAATCTAGATGCTTTCGCAAAGCAATGAAAAAGGCGTTTTGAAGAAGAGGCGCTGGTTTGCGCTTTCGATGGACGGATGGGCGGTGACGCTGGCGTTGATAGCGGCGTTGCTGATTTGGGCCGGTGTGATCAAACGCATTGATTGGTAATCGCATTTCAAAAATTCTCGAGGAGGCTCTACGAAAATGGCAAGCACTGCCGCGGTCGCATCAATTTCGACGGGATCTAATTTGTTCAAACGCATTGCAAGTCTGGCGCCGGGGATTATTTTGCTAGCGGCGGTTGGATATGCAGGAAAATTCATCGAACGCTCGGTTGCGATTTACGGGCGCACGCATCATTTGACGCTGCCGAATATCGAGTACGTGC
>DASYNR010000172.1:0-12687 GCA_036008485.1 Candidatus Acidiferrales bacterium
ACGCTGGGAACAGCGGCGAGCAGGTCGATCACAAAGCTAAGCGAAGACGAAACTTTCGGCGGCGCCAGCTCCGAAAGAAAGATCGCGGCGCCCAGACCGAGCGGCACAGCAATCACCAGAGCAACCGCCGTGGTAACTAGCGTGCCGTAAATATACGGCCACGCGCCGAAAATCCCATTGATTGGATCCCACGTGGATGTGACCAAAAACTTCCAGCCGAACTGCGCGCGGGTTTCGGCGGAATGAATCCACAATTCGTACACGAGCGCCGCCGTTACCAGCAGGATGCTGGCTCCGAAAATCAACGTGATCAAGTGCGCGATTTCATCGCCATCGCGCATGCGACGCAACAAGACCTGCACACGCGAAGGCGCGGGCGCAGGTCCTGTTGTGGTAGCGATTGTTCCCATGTTTTAGGTTATGGCCGATTATTTCTTTACGCCTGACTACTGAACCAGCGCGATTGCTTTCGTTTCTTTAGCGACCACGTTCGGTGGCAACTTTGCGTACGTCAGCGCTTCGACGTCCTTTTGCCCGTCAACCAGCATCCACTTCAAGAAGGCTTTGATTGCCTCGCGCTTGTTGGCGTCCTGAATTTGCGCGGGAATCAACAGCCAGGTGAAGCTTGAAATTGGATACGATCCTTTGCCGGGCGCGTTCGTGATCGACACGCGGAAATCATCAGGCATATTTTTCGCTGCGCCGGCCGCCGCATCGGAAACGCTTTGCAGCGAAGCTTTCACAAACGCTCCGTCGGCATTTTGCACATCACCGTAAGGAATGTTGTTTTGCACCGCGTAGATCAGTTCGACGTAACCAATCGAGTTAGGCGTCTGCTTCACAGTTCCCGTCACGCCTTCGTTGCCTTTGCCGCCGAGGCCGACCGGCCAGTTTGGCGAAGCGCCCGCGCCAACTTTTGATTTCCAGTCCGGGCTAATTTTGGAAAGAAAATCCGTCCAAATAAAGGTTGTGCCGCTGCCATCCGAGCGATGAACAACAATAATGTCATTGTCCTTCGCTGGCAAATTCACGCCGGGATTCGCTTTGACGAGTTCTGGATCATTCCATCGTGTGATCGTGCCCAGAAAAATTCCCGCCAGCGCCTTCTGCGTAAACTTCAGCGAACCTGTAACGCCGGGAACGTTGTAGCACGGAACGTCCGCGCCCATAAGTGTCGGAAAATGCAAAATCTTGAATCCGGCTTTCGCAAGTTCCTCGTCCGTCATCGGCACGTCAGACGCGCCGAAATCAATCGCCTTCGCCGTCAATTGAGCCTTACCGAATCCAGATCCTTGCGATTGATAGTTAATCTGAATGTTCGGATGCATCTTGTTATATTCGTTGAACCACTTTGTGTACATGGGGGTCGGAAACGTCGCGCCGCCCGCCGTAATTTGCACGTTGCCGGACTGCGCCAACATTACACCGGCAAGAGCTAGGCACAAAACCGCCGTCAAAACTGACTTTCTCATTGAATGGATTTCCTCCGCTCACTCATTCTTGTCGCCAATTGTTACAGTCCTGTTACAGCAACAAGAAATAGGGGTGAACGGGGTAAGTGGCGCGCTTTCCGCGAGTTAGCCTGTGTAAATTCAGCTACTTCAAACCGTATCAATCCGATTTGACATTTCATTGCCAAACGCATTAAATCGCAAATATTCCATCATCGGAAAAACGGGCAAGCTCTGTACGGGGGCGAAACAATATGCGGGCGATCACTCATAATAAAAACGAAGCGCACCGTCACATTCGGCTTCTCCAACTGTCCTCCTCTATTTTCGCCACGCTATTATTTTGCGCGACGTTTCTTTCGGCGCAGTCCCCAGCTCCAGAATTCAAGCTCGTCGTAACTGGAGACGTCCCCGCGCCGCTAACTTTGACCGCCGCCGATTTGGCCGCCATGCCCCGCGAAAGAGTGGAAATGGCCGATCCCGACGGTGGCAAAACCACGTACGAAGGCGTTCCTCTGCAAGAAATTCTCAAGAAGGCCGGCATTCCGTTTGGACGCCAGATGCGCGGCAAGGATTTAGCTGGCTACGTCATCGCGTCCGCGAAAGACGATTACCAAGTCTTATTCAGCCTCGGCGAACTCGACCCGGATTTGGGTGGTGTGCGCGCAATCGTCGCCGATAAACGCGATGGCAAGCCGCTATTTCAATATCAAGGTCCCGTCCGTCTGGTCTTGCCCGGCGATAAAGCCGGCGCGCGCTCCGTGCGCATGCTGGAAAAACTTGAAGTCGTCAAACTGCGAAAGTAATCGGCGGCCGTGAAAAAATTCTGCACGCTTTCCGCAATCCTGGCTTCAACATTCCTCACAATGCTTGGCGCCAGTCTCGCAAATCCCCGAACCCAACAAAATCCCGATGGAGGCGAGTACCAATGGGAACTCCCGAAGGGATTTCCCCGTCCAAAAATCCCTGCCGATAATCCGATGTCCGCCGCCAAAGTCCAACTCGGCCGCTATTTATTTTATGACCAGCGAATGTCCGTGAACGGCACGCAGTCTTGCGCCAGTTGCCATAAGCAGGAGCTTGCATTCACCGACGGCAAGCCGAGGGCCGTCGGAGCTACGGGCGAATTGCATCCTCGCGGCGCGATGAGCCTCGTCAACATTGCTTACAGCGGCGCGCTGACGTGGGCCAATCCCACCGAAACCAGCCTGGAACATCAGGCGCTGACGCCGATGTTCAGCGATCATCCTGTCGAGCTTGGAGTGAAGGGAAAAGGCGAAGCGTTCATTCAGATTCTTCACTCCGATCCGCTCTATCGCGAAATGTTCGCAGCTGCATTTCCCGGCGAATCGGATCCTTTCACCATCGCGAACGTCACCAAAGCTATTGCGTGCTTTGAACGTACCATCATCTCCGCTCGCTCGCCCTACGATCGCTATCATTATGATCGCGAGGATTCAGCCGTTTCAGATTCCGCGAAACGCGGCGAAGTTTTATTTTTCAGCGAGCCGCTTTCCTGTTTTCGCTGCCACGGCGGATTTAATTTCAGCGATGCAACCGACTACCAAGGCCGGCGCGGCCGCGAAATCCAATTTCACAACACCGGCCTTTACAACGTCGCCGGTCCAACTTCTTATCCGCAGCCAAACACTGGCATTTACGAATACACGAAGCAGCCCGGTGACGTGGGCAAATTCAAAGTGCCCACGCTTCGCAACATCGCGCTCACCGGGCCTTACATGCATGACGGCAGCGCGAAAACGCTCGACGACGTTCTGGATCATTATTCCGCCGGTGGACGAACAATCGCGAGTGCACCAAATGAGGGCAACGGTTTTCACAATCCAAACAAAGATCCGCTGATTCGAGGGTTCAAACTATCGACCGTAGATCGCGCCGACCTGATCGCGTTTCTCGACACTCTCACCGACGACACCGTAATTCACAACCTGAACTTCTCTGACCCGCGGAAGAACCGGCATCCCTAACGACCGTAATTGGCCTTCCAAACGTTCCAAAGATCCCGGCGCCGCCCTGTAAAACCGCCAAATTCCCTGCAAAAAACGCATTCCTGATAGAGCTTATCTCGCGGAAGCGTGCATCCAAAGCCGCGGGGGTTGTCACACAACATTCACATTACTCTCACATACGATTGACGCCCAGCCCGTAACCTCGCTGCTCACCGATCTTGTGCAACAGCGAAGCAGGTCGTGCGCTATCGCGTGCGGGTATGTCCGGACTTCGCGGCAATGTTTCAAACTCCAAGGAGGAGCGAATGCGAAAGATAGCAGCATGGGTCCTGGTTCTCGGCATGGCCATGTCACCAGCAGCAATGGCCGCCGACGGGAACGACAAAACGTCGGACGCCAAGACTGATAAGAGCACAACGACCACCAACACGGCAAAAACAAATACGACCGCACCGACCAGCACAGAACTCGAAGCGGAAATCGAACAACTGCGCGCTCTGATTAAGGAGCAGGCAGATCAACTCGCCGCGATGAAGGCAGCGATGGCGAACGGCAGCACAGCAAATGCCGGAACAGCTACCACCGCTGCTGCAAATTCAGCGCGGGCATCTAATTCAAATTCGGTGGCCACTTCTTCCGATGTGACAACCGCCTCAGCGGCCTCGCCTGTAGCCTCAGCACCAGGAGCGGCAGATCCAGCGACGACGTCCACAACCAAGAAGCCAGTGGCGATGTCGACTGATCCACAAGCGATGAACGCCAGCGAACATTCGCCGCTCTCCTTCAAGATCGGCGACGCGCAATTCACTCCCGGCGGCTTCATGGACTTCACGTCCGTGTTTCGCACGACCGGCACCGGCAACGGAATCGGCACCACGTTCAACGGGATTCCGTACAACAACAATTCTACCGGCATCGGGGGCACAACTGAAACTCGCTTCAGCGCCCAGAACTCGCGCATCGCACTCAAGGTGGACGCTCCAGTAGCTGGTGGAAATATCACTGGCTACGTCGAAGCCGACTTCCTCGGCGCGATCGCTCAGAATGCGAACGTTACCAGTAACTCTGATTCTCTCCGCATGCGCTTATATTTTGGTGACTACCGCAGAGGAAAGTGGGAAGTAATGGGCGGACAGGACTGGAGCATGCTGACGCCCAGCCGTAAGGGCCTGGGGATTATGCCTAATGACGTTTTCTACACGCAAAACATGGACACGAACTACCAAGTTGGTCTGCCGTGGACTCGTCAGCCGCAGTTTCGCGTCATGTATCATCCGAGCGACGAATGGACAATGGGTGTCTCGGTTGAAAATCCAGATGCATTCCTTTTCAGCACCACGAACGTTGGCCTGCCTGCGGCGTTCGTGCCGTTTGCCGGCCAGCTTGACGCGACCTCCGGAGGGACTCTCGCGACTCCGCCAACTCCAAACTGGCTCCCGGACTTCATCTTCAAGGTTGCTGACGACCACATGTTCGGCGACAAGCTGTTTCACATTGAAGCGTCGGGGCTGTTGAGCGAGTTCCGGGTATTCACGCCGGCTTCGATCACGACAACTACGAGTCAGACCAACCATGCAACGGGTGGCGGCGGCTCGGTAAACTTAAACCTCGAACTTTTCAAAAACTTCCACCTGATCGCCAACTCGTTCTTCAGCGATGGCGGCGGCCGCTACTTGCTGGGCTCGGGACCAGACCTCGTCGTCAAACAATTGACGGCCACCTCGCCGTTCCTGCCTTCTCTGGTGCACGCGTATTCCGGTATAGGAGGGTTCGAGTATCAGTTCACGAAAAAGTCGCTGCTTGACTTCTACTATGGCGCAGCTTATTACGGCCGGGATGTCCAGGTAAACCCGGTCGGCGGCGCACGTAACCTCGGCTATGGGTTTTCCGGATCGTCCAACGCGGATAACCGTATCATTAACGAGTACACCGTGGGCTGGACGCAAACCCTCTGGGGAAATCCAAACTACGGCAGCCTCAAGATCATCACGCAGGCATCGTACCTCAATCGCACGCCGTGGTTTGTCGCCACCGGGCAACCGAAAGACGCTCACCTGTTCATGGTCTTCGCGGACTTGCGCTACACGCTGCCGTAGATTTGGGCCAGATTTAGCTTAGAAGTTGGTCGCCAATAAAATCGGGCGGGGATTCGACTATCGAATCCCCGCCCGATTTGCTTTTCCGGACGGCACAAAACACGGCGAGCCGCTCACGCCTCTGGATGCTTTATGCCCGCGGGATTCAACTCTCAATTAGTCAGCGGAAATTTACGCCTGAAAATAAAGGAGGCCGGCGCCAGGGGAACGCCGGCCTCGCGGCAGGTGGCTGCCTGAAGCTTTGAGTCCTCAGGCGGAGAAGCGGGGAAAAAATGCCTCTCAACGAAACCATCGTAGGCGCTGAACTTCAATGCGCCATCAATCGACTATGAATTCTCCGTGAGAGTCGAATTCTGTATGAGAGACGAATTCTGCGTGAGAGTCGGGTTCTGGGTAAGACGCTCTTCCGATTCTTCCGCCGCGGCGGCAATCGCCCGTCCGTGACGCACATCCAGCCCGCGCAGCCAGAAAATCGTATCTTCCGCGACGTTCGTCGCGTGATCCGCGATGCGCTCCAGATAGCGCGTGGCCAGCACGAATTGCAAGCCTGTCGCTACATTTCCCGGCCCTTCCAGCATGTTCGCCAGCAGACGCTCGAAAATCTGATCGCGATAGCGATCTACAATGTCGTCCGATTCCAGAACTTCACCGGCCAGCACCACATTCCGGAATATCAGCGCCCCGAAACTCTTTGACACCATCGCGCGAACCGCCGCAGCCATCGGAGGCAAATCGTCCGGCGGCGCGATCGCCTCCATCTGCTGCAACGAAATCACGCGCTCGGCGATATTAACCGCCAAATCGCCCATGCGTTCCAGATCATTCGTAATTTTCAGCGTCGCTACCGTCAGACGAATCTCTTCGTCCGAAAGATGGCCCGAGCGCAATACGCGCACGGCCTGCTCGTCCATCAACATTTCCATTTCGTTGATGCGCGGCTCCATCATGAAAATTTCGCTGGCCAATTGCGCCGAAGCCGGATCGTAAACTTCCACCAGCGCGTGCATCGCTTTGTTGATGCTGCCTTCCACCGTGCGCGCCATCGAAATCAAATAATTTACCAGCGCTTCCTGATACACCATCGCAGATCCGCGTGCTGCACTCGACATATGGCCTCCTGCCGGTTTTTCGGGCTGCTGGATAAGCCACTACACCCCGGCGATTCTAGCTTGCGCCGTGCACGTTACGCGCGCATGACGCGCGCGTGAATAATTGTCGGGAAATTTGATTCAGGAATTGGCGGAGGATTACCTGGACGTCAAACCAACTCGATCGTCACACGCCGCCCAACTATCGCCGCCGCGCGTTGTAGGCTTGAAAGTGTGATGTCATTTTTTGGATTAAGAATCCGATCCACCTGCGTCCGGCTGGTCTTCAGCAGCGTGGCCATCTTATTCTTCGATATCTTCTGCTTCTTCATCGCCTCATCAAGCTGCCATGCGACGACTTCCTTCACCGCCTGCGCCTGCGATTCTTCAAAGATCCCTTCGCGTTTCATAAAGTCGTCGATACTCGACCCCATGTGACTTTTTCGAGTTTTTCGTTTGTTCGGCATTTTACTCATGACTTTAACTCCCGCTGTCGTTTGCGCGCCAAATCGAGATCTGTGTCCGGCGTCGTGCGCGTCTTTTTGATGAATCCGTGAAGCGCAACGAGATGATCGTGATAGAGGCAGAGCAACACGCGCGCCGTCCGTCGTGTCGGCAAATCCGTTCGAACCTCCCACAACCCATTTCCTAATGGCCGACACAGCGGCATTCCAGCCGGCCAGCGCCATTGGGCTCGCAACAAGTCTCTCCCAATCGTGTGCCGTTCAATTTCCGGCAATCTCTTTAGCCAATCCCGCACGGGTTCACTGCCTTGATTCAACCGGTAAAAGATCAGCGGGATTTTCCGCGGCTCTGAGTCTTCGGCCACGCTGCACCTTAAATAGTACATCTGTACCGGATAATGTACAAGCTAAATATTCTCAACTCTCCAGCACAATCTTTCCTTCCACCGAACCCGTCAGCAGAAACTCCATCGCTTTCCTCGCTTCCAGCAACGGAAACGTGCGAGTGACGAGCGGATCAATCTTCTTCTCAATCAGCAACGTGAAAATCTTCGGCAGATCCTCGCGCAGAGGTCCGTGATCTTTCCGGTAGAGCATCGTGATGCCATAGAATTTTCCACGGCGTCCGCGCAAACGTGCGCCCACAAATAGATTGGCGAACATCGCCCCTTTTGCAAATGTCCCGGCAGCGCCCACAAATCCAAATCCCACAACCATTCCGCCTCGCCGCGTTGCTCCGATGCACGGACCGATATTCGCGCCGCCGACGGCGTCGAACGCGTAATCAACGCCGTTCGGTACCAGCGCACGCGTCAGCCGATCCAGTGGCCCAGCCTGATAGTCAATTGGTGTCGCGCCAAGTGATCGCACGGTGTCGTGCTTTCGCGCAGAGGCCGCGCCGTACACCTTCACTCCGGCCAGTTTCAACAATTGAAGCGCTGCCGTGCCCACTCCGCCCGCCGCGCCGGTGACCAGCGCGGTTTCACCCGCCTGCACTTTGGCAAACCGATGAATCATTTGCCACGCAGTCACATAATTTAAAATCACTGCAGCCGCATCGCGATCGGAAACTCCGTCAGGAATCGGAATAAACTCATCCGCATTTCGCAAAATCAATTCCGCGAATCCGCCGTACACCGTCAGCGCCGCCACACGCTGGCCAACTTCGAGACCTGTTACGCCCGCGCCGATTTCCTCCACCACGCCGGCAATTTCATATCCGGGAACCATCGGAATTTTCGGCGCATACAAATAGTTTCCCTCAATCATTAATAAATCGGTCGAGCCGACACCGGCGGCGCGAACTCGCACCAAAACTTGCTCTGGCCCCGGATGCTCCACCGGCAATTCGACGACCTGAAGAACTTCAGGCCCGCCCTTCTTCGTTACCATTACTGCGCGATAGGTCTCCGGCATGGAAATTTTCTCCAGCGTCACTAGACAAATCCGAACTCTTCCAATTTATTCGACCGAAAGAACCGAGCGATTCAAAAGCCGCTGCTCGCTTTCAGGGTCGTGCGACGGCAAATAGACGAGCGGCTGCTGCTTCGCGAGCGCACCGATTCTGGCCAACGTCGCCCTGGATATATTTTCATCAGGGCTAACGCCGTCGACCTTTCCGGCGATCAGCAATTGCTGGTTGTAGCTGGTGTCGCCTGCGAAGAACAGCATGGGAGAACCATGTACAACGACTGACACGTGGTACGGCGTGTGGCCGGGAGTGGGAACAATAAGTACATCGCCCGCTTTCGTCAGCGACATGCTTTTTTCAAATGGGCCGAGCGCGCCCGAATCGAATTGTATGAAGCTCGGTTCCCACCATCGCGGCCAGCGATTGGGCAGATAACCCTGAAGTCTTCCTCCGAATCCGGACGCTCTCTTGTATTCCTCTGGCGCTATCCAGAAGCGGGTGTTCGTCAGATCCGTCAAGCCGCCGACGTGATCCGTGTGCAGATGCGTCAGCACAACCTGCCGAATATCCCGCGCACCGATTCCTAGCGCACGCAATTGCGTTCCGATTTCCTCATCCGGGTGCACTGAAAAATGTGTCGCACGCCGGTAGAACGGATGCCAGTTCGGAAAATACCCCTGTTGATGCACGCGCGAAGTTTCGCCGGTGTCGACGAGAATTACTCCTTCTTCATGCTCGATCGCCCACGCGTATATCGGAAGCCATTCGGTCCACTCGGGATCAAAAAGCATATTAGTGATGCGGGCAATACCTTTGCCCTTGGATTCGCGCTGAGATTTGCGCACCTGCACAAATCCCGTGCGGATTGCATGTACTTTCGCCATTGAATTTTCCTGGTGTTGTGTCGTGCTTGAATCTTCGCCCAGAGCGGTCGCAATGGACGGTGTTCAAAACTAAACGCCGTGAGTATACGCTTTTCACCAAGCGTCCACGCGGGACTTTCGTAGCGCCGGCCTTCTGCCGGTTATTTTCTTTTCGGATCTAGAACACTTAGATCACCGGCGAATCGTCCCCCATCAATGCCCTTCGCACGATCTTAATCGGTGGAAATCCTTGCTTCATAAAATTATTGTGGAACTGTTCAAGCGAAAACGCCGCGCCTTGCTTTGCTTTCAAATCCTCGCGCAGCTTCAAAATTTCCAATTTTCCTAGCGTGTAATAAAGATACGTCGGGTCCGAAGTTCCACGATGCGTCTCCACTGTCGCGTTTGCACGCGATTGATACCCTTCTTTCACAAAAAAATCGATGCCTTGATCGATGGTCATATTTCCGCGATGCATTTCGATTCCCACCACAAATCGCGCGTTTCGCAACAGCGCATCCTGCAACTGTCCCAGCCGGATTAATTTACTTTCGCGCTCGTTCGCCGCGCCCGCGCCTGGTTGCGCGTAACCTTCGTCGAGCATCATCTGTTCGCAATAATGCGCCCAGCCTTCAGCGTTTGACGACGCGCCCAGCAATTTCCTAACTTTCGTCGGCGCCTGTGCCATCCACAAAAATTGAATGTAGTGGCCTGGATACGCTTCGTGCACCGCCGTGCTGATAATTGTTCCGCGATTGAACGCGGTCATGTGCTCTTCGATTTGCGCGGCCGTAGCGTGAGCGTCGGGCAGCGTCACATTGAAGTACGCTTCCGTCGCAACTTTCTCGTACGGCCCCGGCGTATCCATCGATGCGAACGTCAGCGCGCGCATAAACGGCGGCGTCTCTTCCACAATCGGCCGGACATCTTTTGGAATTGTGATGATCTGCTTCGTCTGGATAAATCCAATCAACCCGTCAAACGTATCGCGGAAACTTTGCAGCAAATGATCCGGCTTCGGATGGTCCGCGCCCAACTCCTTCAGCACTTCCGAAGGAGTTTTCTTCGCGTCCACTTCCTTCGCGATTCGCGCAAACTCCTCCTGATTCTTCTTCATATCCGCCTTATCAATTTCCAGCAGACGGTCCAGCGGCGTATCCACCATCTCGTCGTATAGTAACTTTTTCGAGAATGTGTCCGCGCCAATCCGGAAATCTCCTTTCGATTTCGCCAGCACGTCCGACTTCAGCCACTGTTCGTAACTCTTCAACTCCGCAATCACCGCAGCATTGGACTTGGCGAAATCGCTTTTCAGTGCCGCGTCTTTCGCGTCTGCGAATGCCGAAGGCACATCATGTTGGAAGAAACTCACTAGCCCGGGTAATTGTTCCAATGCGATTTCCGTATAAATGTGCGGAGGATTTTTCAAATTGACGCGCGCCGCTGCGAAAACAGCGGGCGCCTGCTTCTCGCGCGCGATTGCGGAGCGCAGCCGGTCGTCCGTGGAAGCAAATTTCCGGCTCATGATCGAATAAATGCTGGTCGCGATTCCGCTCGAGTATGTATCCGGATTATTCTCCCAGGGACGAATTGTTTCCAGCATCAGCAGCGTGCTGTGAATATTGGAAAACACCAGCTCGCGGTCGGCTGCTTCTGATTCGCTCAGTGATTTGCCGTCGAAATCCTGCACGCGTTTTTCAAAATCGTGCAATGCGGCGATATTGCGATCCAAACCCGCGCGCGAATAATCTTCCAGTATCGCGTCATATTGATGAAGCCCTGCGGTCGTTCCCGCCGTGGGAGAAAACTTGAAATAAACTTGATCGAAATATTGATCGACCAATGTATTCCACGCAATCGCACCGCCCGAATCTTTCGCGGGGGCCGACGTTCCTGCGCCTCCAGCGCTGTTGGGCGCCTGTCCATTCCCGCAGCCCGCCATCGCGATCATCATCAGCCCTCCGAAAACAATTCCCACAGTGCGTATAATTTTCAGCATTTGTCCCTCGAAGTAAGATTGCTTTTTGCAGCGTAAGAGTACTGGAAAACACACCCGTCTTACCATGGCCGATTCGCAACCACCAAACACCGCAAGAGAATTTCTGGGAATCAAATGGCGTGCGAATTATGCAGCTATCGGCACAGAAAAATGGAATCGCGAACCCTGTCCAATCGCGCTTTCCACCCAAACTCTTCCGCCGTGTGCTTCCGCGATGTGCCTCGCAATGGAAAGGCCCAGTCCCGTGCCGCCAACTTCGCGCGAGCGCCCTTCGTCGACGCGATAGAATCGCTCGAAAATACGTTCCTGCTCCGCCTGCGGAATTCCAATTCCATTGTCCGCCACGGTAAAAACAATTTCGTCACCGTCCCGCGCGGCGCTGGCGACAATATGCCCGCCGGCCGGCGTGTATTGCACCGCATTATCCAGCAGATTTTGCAGCACGTCGCGCAGTCGTCCGGAATCGCCGCGCACCGACGGCAAATCGCGCGCGCATTCAATTTTTATTGTTTGCTGTTTTTTCTTCGCGGCGAAACTGGCTGTGTCCGCGCACATTTTCAATAATTCCGGCGGACTCACCGTAAGCAGTTCCAGTTCCATCTTGCCGGCTTCAATCGTGGAAAGTTTCAGCAGATCATCCGTAAGCCGCGTCAATCGTTCCGCGTGGTCCTGAATAATTTCGACGAACCTGACACGATGATCCACATCGTCCAGCGCGCCGCCCAGCAAAGTTTCCGCGAATCCGCGAATCGCCGTGAGCGGCGTTTTAAATTCGTGCGACACATTCGCCACAAAATCCTGACGCACGCGTTCCAATCGCCGCAATTCGCTGATGTCATGTAGCACCAGCACCGCGCCAATCGCCGTTCCACCTTCTTCGCTGGCTCGGACCGGAGCGGCCGTCACTGCAAATGTCCGCACGCGCACCGTTCCAACCGTCACTTCGCTTTCAACGCGCTCTTCGCTGGTCAACGCTCTCTTCACCACGCCCAATAATTCTGTTTGCCGAACGAGCTCGACCAGCCGGCGTCCTTGTCCCGCCGATCTGCCCGGAATTCCATCACCGCCCGGCACGCCGTTCGATCCCGCAACATTTGATCCCGCCGCGGTCGTTCCCGAACCCAAAATTTGCGCGAACGCCGCATTCGAGTACACCACGCGTTCGTCCGAGCCAACCACTGCCACGCCTTCCGCCATGCTTTCCAGAATCGCAGCGGTGCGGCCGTGTTCTTCCGTCAGCGAACGAATCGTCTGCGCCAGCCGCAGCGCGGTTTCATTCATCGCGCGTCCCAGCATCGCCAGTTCATCGTTGTGATTGTCAGGGGTAAGCGGACGAAAATCTCCG
>DASYNR010000173.1:0-26150 GCA_036008485.1 Candidatus Acidiferrales bacterium
GCCATGTGGTAAAGCTACGCGAGGGGGTACCGGTCTTCAAGGATTTACCTAAACGGTGTTTCGGTAAGAGATGGAGGTGTTCGATGAAACGGAGTTAAGTCCTTTATTTGCATAACGATCACCCACAGATCGCTGTAAGCCCTTTATTTGCATATACATTACAAAATGGGGTGGGGTGGGGGGGCGACTTTTTTCAAAAATGGGTTATAGAAAGCGAGGGCCAGTGATGGCTAAGGGTAGGGAAACAAAGAGCATAGGAGTCGAGGGGCGGATGAGTGGCGCGGTTTTGTACTTGTGACATCGAAATGTCGTTGCAGGAATTCGCGGCTCGGGAAGGTAGTCCGATGATGGAGATTGATTTGTGAAGTGATGCGCCGGGGACGAGATTGAGAAGCTGTCGCGTCGAGGAATTAGAATGGGTTAGAGCTACGAACAAATCATCAAGACAGGTACGAGGATTCCCACATTCGTTCTCCATCTCGAATCCCATCCCGATGGCTCGGGACGAGATTCGAGATGGAGAACGAACATGGGAATCCTCGCTTAAGGCTAAAGTCAAAACATAAATCAATTTCAGCTTCGGGAGGCGGAGAGATCTACGGCCGCGCGTCGCGTTTGTTGCGGAATGTCCCCCTTGACACTCTATGGGTTGAGAGTTAGGCTGCTGCCCTAGAATGTCTATCGAACGACAGAAGGAACGCGTTGAGATGTTGCAGGAAACTCAGGACGATATGACCAAGATAAATATGCGCGTCAGGATTGCCGTCATTTTATTGTGTAGTTGCTTTCTGGTGGCGATCGCTCTGATCGCACAGGATATTCCCCCGGACGAACTTCATTGGGGCAGCCGCGCCTACGTGCCGGAACCTGCGGGGGCGTCCGTGATACGCGTGCAATCGGATCTGGTTGAAGTTCCGGCGGTGGTTCGCGATGCGAAGGGGAATCCAGTCGGCAACTTGAAGAAAGAAGATTTCGTTCTGACTGACAATGGGACGCCGCAAACGATTTCGGCATTTTCGATTCTGACGGGAGCGGGAAGTGGTGTGGGTTCGACGCCGGGGGTTGCGTCTGAGACCGCTGCGGGGCCGATACAGCCGCGCTATGTGGCAATCTATTTTGACGATGTGAATACGGGATTTGGCAGACTGAACGCCGCGCGCGACGCCGCGATTAAGTTAGTTCGCAAAGGCCTCGATCCCGGCGAACGCGTCGGCATTTTCACGAACTCCGACAGCCTGCATATCGATTTCACTGACGATATTC
Source organism: Candidatus Acidiferrales bacterium (assembly GCA_036008485.1). Classification (GTDB taxonomy): domain Bacteria; phylum Acidobacteriota; class Terriglobia; order Acidiferrales; family UBA7541; genus DASTCZ01. Next base: position 1,264 of record DASYNR010000173.1, read on the forward strand.
AGAAATTGCTCGATACGCTCGCGAAGTTGCAGATCCTCCAGCGGCTTCCAGATCAGGCGATGGGAGCGTGCCCACCGCTGACTCCCTATCAAGCTTGGCAGATCTTGCATGGAGGCCAAAATGCGGACACACGCAACCCACACGATGAGAGCGCATACGGTGTGGCTATAAGAGCCGCGAGAGGCTGCGGATGCAAGGATGACGCTTCGAGCTGTGTCCTGACTGAAGCGCAGTACTTGGTAGGTGGTGCGCAGGGACGTTCGATGGACACGTTTGACTCTATGATCCATGTGATACGCCATCTCGGTGATATGCCCGGCCGCAGAATCCTTGTGTTGACTTCTTCCGGCTTTCTCACGTTGTCGCTCCAGCAGGAGCAACAAAAAGTGATCGAAGCGGCCCTTCGCGCAAGCGTGGTCATTAATTCTCTGGATGCTGCCGGCCTGCCCGCGTTTTCCGACATGTGGAATACGCACTACAACCTCAGCTTCCCGATGGCGGACATGGCTGCAGGAACTGGTGGCGAGTTTATTCACAACAATAACGATCTCGCGGCGGGATTTGATGCGCTGACTACGGTGCCGCGCTTCTCTTATGTTCTCGGTTTTGCGCCCACCGATTTAAAGATCGATGGATCCGAACACAAATTGAAAGTGCAATTAACGACGCCAGCCCACATGGCTGTTTCGGCTCGACCCGGGTATTATGCGCCGAGTCCCGAGCTTTCAGCTTCGGAGAAAAGATTCAGGAAATTGGAGCAAAGTGTGATGGCGGCCGATGATCCCGCCGAGATTCCGATTGAATTCAGCGCGACTCCTGAAACACTGAAAAGCGGCGAGCTTTCGCTGAAAGTGTTGGTGCAGGTGGACACGCGCAAATTACCGTTCCAGCTTTTGAGCGAACGTCACACGGAAAGATTAATTTTCATTACCGCGCTGTTTGACGAGAAAAACAAATTCCTTGCTGGAGTGCAGGGCGTGATGGATTTGCGATTGAAGGAGCCGACATTGAAACAGATTATTGCGCAAGGGTTGGACGCGAAGCTTTCGATACAGGCGCCTTCGGGAACGTATCGGGTGCGTCAGGTTGTGCAGGAATCTGTTGACGGGCACATCACGGCTATTAGTCGCGATGTGACGATTCGTTAGAATTGTGACTCTAAAAGCGATTTTATTGGAACGTCCCGTCCGTCCCCGGATTCCCCCGTCCATCCCGATGGCTCGGGACGGGATTCAAGATGGAGAACGAACATGGGAATCCTCGCTTAAGATCAAAGTCAAAACATAAATCAAAATTGGAATCGACGCGGTGGAAGCGCTGCGTTCCACAGGCTGAAGCCTGTGCCACATCTATTCGTAGCGAAGGGTGACGATGGGGTCGACTTTTGTGGCGCGGCGGGCGGGGATGTAGCTGGCGGCTAGCGCGACGACGGTCAGGAGTGCGGTGACGACGGCGAAGGTGGCGGGGTCGGTGGCGGTGACGCCGAAGAGGAGAGTGGTCATGAGGCGCGTTAGAGCGAATGCGGCGATTAGGCCGACGACTACGCCGACTAACGCTAGTCCGGCGCCTTGCTTCATTACCAGAGAGAGGACGTCGCTTGGTTGCGCGCCGAGCGCCATGCGGAGGCCGAATTCTTTGGAGCGGCGTTCGACGGAATAGGAGATGACGCCGTAAATTCCGATGGTGGCGATGGCGAGCGCGACGCAGGAAAATAGCGCCAGCAAAAGCGTAAGGAATCGCGGACGAGATTGCGCGGCGCTCATGACGTCATCCATTAAACGAATTTGAGACAGAGGAAGCGCGGGATCGATGGCGCTGATTTCCTGACGGACGGCGCCGGATAGCGAACGTGGATCACCTTTGGCGCGGAGAATTGCGTACATGTTGCGCGCGCCAGAGCCTTGCGCTTGACCGTACGGCAAATAAATTTCGGTACCGGTGGGGCGGTCCAGTCCAGCGTTTTTTACATCATCCACGACGCCGATGATTGTGCACCAGGGATCGGTGAAGCCGGGGCGGATGCGCCGGCCGAGCGGATCCTGACCGGGCCAGAAAGTGTGCGCCATAGTTTGGTTGATGATGACGACGTCGGGTGAGCCATGGACGTCACGAGCATCAAACAGACGGCCGGCCATCAGGCGAATTCCCATAGCGGAAAAATAATCTTTGCTAACGGTCTGGTAAAAATCCACGTTCTGAATCGTGGTGGTATTTTGCATCGCAAAATTTTCGATCTGCGTGTCATTCATCACAGGCGGGCGCTGAGGCGCAAGGCCGGAAACCAACGCCGATGATTCAACGCCGGGAATTTGATGAAGGCGATCTTCGAGACGCAACCAGAAAGCGTCTGCCTGTTCATTCTTCGCGTACGTAGCCCGCGGAAGCGCGATTCGCATGGTGATTACATTTTGCGGATCCATTCCGGTGTGAACTTCCTGAAGCTTCCAGAAGGCGCGGACCATTAGTCCGCAGCCGATTAGGAGCACGAGTGCGAGAGCGAGTTCGCCCGCGACGAGAATACGGCGAAACATTTGCGCGCCGGAGCCGCCGGTGGCGCTGCCTCCGGTATTTTTCAGAGAGTCGGTGAGCTGCTCGAAAAATAATGGGAAAAATGGAGCGAGTCCAAAAAGTATTCCGGTGACGATGGAGGTGCCTAGCGTGAAGAGAAGGACGCGCCAGTCCATTCCAATTTCGGCGGCGCGCGGAAGTCCTCCGGCGTTGGTGAGTTGGATGAGGCGGAGTCCGCCGAATGCGAGACCGAGGCCGAGAATTGCGCCGATGAAGGAGAGGAGAACCCCTTCAGTGGCGAATTGGCGCGCGAGGCGGCCGACGTTTGCTCCGAGCGCGCTGCGAATGGCGATTTCGCGGCGGCGCGCTTCGGCGCGCGCGAGCAAAAGATTTGCCACGTTGACGCAGGCGATGAGGAGAACGAAAGCGACGGCGCCGAGGAGCATCAAGAGAGCGGGGCGAACGCTGGAAACGACTTCGGCTTGCAGTGGAAAACTAACGAGAGTGTGATTGTTGGCTTTAGTGTTCGAGAACGCGTGCGTTTTGGGCGGCGCTTTTTCGCCATACGCTTGAACGAGAGCGGAAAGTTCAGCCTGCGCCTGCGAAGCGGAAACGCCATTCTTCAGGCGGCCGAGCAGATACAAATAATGTGAACCGCGTCCGCCGGGATTTGCGGGATCGATTTGGAGCGGCGTCCAAATTTGTGGCGGATCAACTTCGCCCGGAGGAAATTCAAATCCGCGTTTCATCACGCCGACGATGACGCACTTCACGCCGTTGTAAGTGGTTTCACGTCCGACGATATTTGGATCGCCGCCGAAAACACTTTGCCAGGTGCCGTACGAAATGTCGGCGACGCGCAAAGCGCCGGGCGCATCGTCGGAGGGAGAGATGATGCGGCCCATTTCGGGAGTGACGCCGAGCGATTCGAGAAGTCCACCGCTGACGAGGCCGGAGGTAATCCTGACAGGTTGTTCGTTGCCTGCGATATTCGCGCCGCTGGCGACCCAGGCGTCGAGCGATTGCCACGATTTGGTGTCGCGGCGAAGATCGAGAAATTCAGGTGGAGAGATCCAGAAGCGGTGCAGTCCGCCGTTTGGAAAACTTGGAAATTCGGTGTAGACGCGGATGAGTTGATCGGGATGCGCGTAGGGCAGCGGCCGGAGAAGTACAGCGTTGACGACGCTGAAGATGCCGGTGGTGGCTCCGATGCCAAGCATGAGGCAGAGAACGGCCGCGATGGTGAATCCGGGATTTTTCACGAGCATGCGGATTGAGAAACGAACGTCCTGCCAGAAAGTTTCCACTGATGCCTCCGAATTGATTGAAACAGCCCCGCTTACAGAGTATGACGCGCGGGAATGAGATATGTTGCTAGGAGAATTGAGGATTTAGTGGGTTTGGGATTGAGAGGGAAGGCATCAAGAGGGAACAGAATTGAATGTCTATGTTACGAAAAAACGGGCGTCCTGGCATTTGCCGGGACGCCCACTTTGATGGTTACGTTCGGAGCTGAGTTGTGGAGTTAGAACTTCAGCGTAGCTCCGATTTGGAACAAGCGCTGCGCCAAGAATACAGAGTTGTTGGCAGCGGTGATGGTGTTAAAGCTAGACGAGTAAGTGAGGGGTTGGGCCGCAGTTACGCTCGTGGGTGTAGCTGTAAAAGTTCCCGCAGCAGCCGAGAACAACGTCGTGTTCAGCGCAGTTACGTTCAGCTGGTTGAAGAGGTTGAAAGCTTCCGCAGAGAACTCCAGTTGCACGCGTTCCCAAACATGGAAACTACGTGAAACCTTGAAGTCAGTGTTGATGATGTCCGGCATGCGGAAAATGTTGCGGCCAAGGAACGGAGTGCGAGTGGAGCCACTGGCACCGATGACGCCTAGGGTCGTGTCAGGAGCGCTTTGGCTGACCGTTCCAGAGAACGGCAATCCGGTCTGAATGGTCTGAATCGGAGCAAACGTCCAGCCCGAGAGAACCCAGTGAGCGATTTTGTTGGAATCTTTGCTCGCGAAATATGGCGGTTCGTAGACGAGTGTGATGAGAGCCCGCTGACGAACGTCAAAATTCGAGTTGCCCCGATCCTGCGCGATGTTGTTATCGTCCAGCGGCGTATTCCCTGAGATCAAGGCCGACGAAGACTGGTCGGTGTCGATTGCATGGGACCACGTATAGCTTGCGGAGACCTGCAAGCCGTGAGTCATGCGGCGATTCAACTGGACGACGCCCGCATTGTAAAAAGACTTCGCGGAAGTGCTCAGTTCAATCATCTGCTGGAAGTTCTGGTTGGGCCGTTTCGAATTGCCGCCGGGAAAAAACGGAACGGTAAACTGAGTTCCGACCGCGGGCAGTTGAGCCTGGATGGTCGAATTGTTCAGAGTCGGCAGAGTGCCGGAGACAGTGTAGGTCAGCGTGCCTATTTCCGGCGGCAAATTAGTATCAATACCCATCGGCAAGAAACGACCCAAACTGCCCAAGTACGAAATGGAAACTACCGTATTGGGAGCGATCTCGTGTTCGATCACCATATCGAATTCATCAATCTGCGGCATCCGTGAATCGCCGGCAAAATAGACGATGCTTGGTTGGCCCGCAGCGGCGTTGAACGTCGGATTGACCTGGGGATAGATCGGAGCGCCGGGCGTCGGAATTCCCGTGGCGTTGGTAGTACCCTTCGTCGGGAAAATTTGCTGGACAACCTGGCTCTGGGGTGACCCGTCCTGTGAAATGGCACCGTAGATTTGCTCGTTAATTATACGTCCGTAATAAATACCGGCGCCGCCACGGAGGACGGTCTTTCCAGTGCCGAAAATATCCCATGCGAATCCGGCACGCGGGCCAACGCCCCTGTTGTCATGGGGCATGAAGCCGGTTGCTGGAAACAGAGGGTTCGCGATGGGATTCATCGGCATGAACTCTTTTTCGTAGCGTAGTCCGAAGTCAAGAGTCAGCCGACGAGTGGCGTGGTAATCGTCCTGGAAGAACACGGAGGCGTCGTAGGTTCTGAAATTGAATCCGGCCGGACCAAAGCCCTGAGTAAAGCTGCTGTAGCAGGGGATGTAGACAAGAACTGGCGCCGATGTAGTACCAGTGTTGGTCTGGCACAACAAACCCGCGGTTGCGGGGGTGCCACCCGGATTGAAGGCCGGGTTGGTTCGGTTCTCGAATCCCTCAAAGTCGGTAATAAAGTCGGCCATGTTTGAATACGAGTACACACCGAAGCCTTCAAAGAGGTTGCTGATTCTGTCGCCAGTGCGATAGGTATCGAAGCCAACCTTGATGAAGTGCTTGCCGTGGTTGAACGCGAAGGTGTCGGAACCCTGATACTTCGTTTCATTCGGATAGTCGGCGCGGTTTAGGAACGTTGGCACGCCGAAGGTGAAAGACACACCCGCGGTGTTCTCTACGCTGTAACCGCCGAACGAAACCTGAGGGGAGAAGCCAAACAGAGAAGACACTGGCTCGCCCGAAACTGGAGCGGTGGTGTTTTCAAATTCAAAGTCACGGCCAAAGGAGAAGCGCAACTCATTGGTGATGGATGAACCCCAGTTGGAAGTCCAACGCGCGAGCGCCGTGTCGTCCTTCACGTAATCGTTTCCGAAGCTGTCAGTACCGCGGCTAACGTTTGTCGCGGTCTGAATGCCGAAAGGTGAATTCCAGCGAACGCGATTGTATGACACGGTGATCGTGTTGTTGTCGTTGATGTGCCAGTCGAGTTTTGGAAAATAAATGGATTGGTCACCGGTACGCGCAACCTCACCGGTAAGAGAAGTGAGGAAGCCGAGAGCAGCATTGGCTTGAGTAGCCGAGAGTCCGCGGCAGGCTAGCTGCTGGCCGATGGTGAGAGGGGTGCCGGAAGTAAAGCCAAGATTTCCGCTGAAGGTTGCACCTGTGCAGCTTGCCGGCATAACGACGGCAGTCGCGCCGGTTCCACCGGTAGTGAAACCCTGGAAGAACGTTTGCGGGCCGTTAGGAATGGCAACGCCGGGGAAATTGCGGATCACGCCATCTCCGTTGAAATACCAGAATAGTTTGTTCTTGATGAGCCAGCCTCCGACGTCACCACCGAACTGGTCGCGGACGTCCTTCGGTTTCAGAGGCGCGGTTACGAAAGTGCCGGGAGAGGTTTGTGTGGCGCCGGTATTGAACGGAGCAAATCCGCCCCAACCCGCATCGCGGTCGAAGAAAAATGCGTCGCCGTGGATGGTGTTGCTGCCGCTCTTGCTAACGGCATTGATAACGCCGCCTGCTGCACGGCCATATTCTGCGGAGTAGTTCGACGTGTTGACCTGGAATTCCTGAACGGAATTCAAGCTAACCGAGTAATCCATGCGCGTGCGGCCCTTTTCTTCCGAAAAGAACGCTTCGTTGTCATCGGCGCCGTCTACGGTGAAGTTGTTGAGCAAGCCACTGATGCCGCGGAAGCTGATATCTCCAAAGGTGCCGTCAGGAATAGTGCCCGGGTTCTGCAGCGCCATGTAAGCCCATCGGCGGATGCTGAGCGGAAGGTTCTGAATGGCAGTCGCGTTGGCGTTGGTGGAGATGTTGTTGGATTCCGTGTCGATGACTGGGGCTTCGGCGGTGACATCCACTTTTTGCGCCTGGCCTGCCAAGGCTACCTGAAGATCCACGTTCGTCGTGCGTCCAACTTCGACGATGACGTTCGGGCGCGTAAGAGGAGCGAAACCAGTGGCGGTGATAGCAACTTCATACACGCCGGGCTGCAGATAGCTGACGATAAATTTACCGTCGGAATCGGTAGTGCTGGGCTTGGAGGAAACGTTCGTTGATATGTTACGGGCTACAACGCTTGCGCCCTCGATCGCTTTGTTCTGCGGGTCAGTGACGACTCCGTTGACCGCGCCAAAGACGTTCCCCTGAGCGTGAGCTGCAACCACACAGAGCATCAGCATTGCGCTGACGGCGAGGAGTCTAATTGCAAAATTTCTAAAACCAGATGACATTTCACTACCTCCTAGGAGTCTGAAAAGTTTTCTCATCGGGCCGGACGGCCGATGGCAAAGATCTAACGGACTGCGCACAACGCTGCCGTCTTCTGAGAAGGCGCACGGAAAAACCAGAAGAACTGTGGACAGTCGAGCTAAAACCGAATTCCAACACCAATTTGCCCCACCCCATTGCGAATATACGTTCGCGAGCACCGAACTGTTTCAATAGCTATCGTGAAATCGAAAACTATTGTGAATTCAAACCATTTTTAAACTGAGAGGGCCAGTTTTCGCCCTGGACGAGCACCCATTTCTAATAGCCCGACACTCTAGTGACAGAGCAGAGCGATGTCAAGAGAGGCCCGGTGGAAAACTCCTAAGTGCGAAAATCGCGCCGCAGGGCCGCACTAGCTTATGCGCACAGCTTCTGCACGCAACTTTGGCGAGCACAAGAACACCCAAGCAAGTGCGTGAAAGATAGCGGGAAATTGTTACACGGAGATTAATGAATTGGTCTGGAAAAATTAAACGGCCAGAAATTTGCGGCGAGCGAGCGTATAGGAAGAAAATCGTGTTTGGGAATAGCGTCCTTGCCGCGATGCGGGTGATGCGTATAATGCCTAGGCCAGCGCGATGGACGGCGCTGAAGCGGGGCGTTGTTGAAAAGAGGTTGTGAATGAGCGTGAAAGGCAAAGAAAGTCTGCGAGTGCTGATCCGGCGCAGCGCGATACAGAAACGTGTGCGCGAAATTGGGAAGCAGATAACAAAGGACTATCGCGGGCAGCGCGTGCATTTAATTGGCGTGCTGAAGGGCGCGTCGATTTTTCTGGCGGACCTGGTGCGTACGGTGGGGCTTGAGGTATCACTGGATTTCATGGCGGTATCGAGCTACGGCAAGGGGACGCGCACGTCGGGTGAAGTGAAACTTTCCAAGGATTTGGATACGAGCATTGAAGGACTGAATGTGATTCTGGTGGAAGATATTTTGGATACGGGATTGACGCTGGGATATTTGTGCCGCGTGCTGAAGCAACGTAAGCCAAAAGATTTGCGGATTGCCGCGCTGCTGGATAAGCCAGACCGTCGAGTGATGAAGGATGTGCACGCGGACTACATCGGATTTCAGATACCGAATGAATTTGTGGTGGGATATGGATTGGACTATGCGGAGCGATATCGGAATCTGAAAGATGTGTGCGTGCTGTCGCTGCCTCCGGAATAGTTTTGCGAAAGGAAAAGATGAAGCCCGTTGTTACGGCATCGGATTTAGCGCGCGTCGCCGACGGAGGCGCGCTGGGCATTGCTTCGGACGCGTTGATTACTCCGCTGGCGCGGGATGAGGCGGCGCGGCGAAAAATTACTTTGAAGATCGTGCGTGATGCGGAAGATAAGCCGATTGCGGGCGTGAATCCGACGGTGGTGGGAGCGTCGACACCGGGGATTGATGCGGCGGGAAGAAAAGTTGTGGCGATCGCGTCGGATCACGGCGGATATGAAATGAAGGAACAGTTGGAACAATATTTGAAGGATTGGGGATACACGGTGATTGATTTGGGCACGTCGAATACAGACGCGGTGGATTATCCGGATTTTGCGGAGGCTGCCGCCGTTGCAGTGGCGAGCGGACGCGCTTGGCGCGGAGTTGCGCTGGATAGCGCGGGAATCGGCAGCGCGATTGCCGCGAACAAGGTGCCGGGAGCGCGCGCAGCGCTATGTTATGATCGCGCAACAGCGCGAAATAGCCGTGAACATAATGATGCAAATATTTTGACGCTGGGCGCGAAAATGATTCCGTTGGAAGTGGCGCGCGAAACTCTGGCGATGTGGCTGGAGACGCCGTTTGGCGGCGGGCGTCACGCGAAACGCGTGGATAAGATTAAGGCGCTGGAAGCGAAATTCTGCGGAACGAAGAAAACTTCTTAGAAATTGCACATGTCTCTGGATCCTGTACAACTCGAACAGCTCGTCCGGACCATCACGGAGGAAGTGCTGGGTTATTTGGGTGCGAGTGGAAGTGTGAATTTAGCCGGGCTGGATTTGGACGATGTGATTTGTCCGGGATGCGATCAGCAATGCGTCGAAAAATGCGCGCGGAAAACGCGGGCGGTGATTGATGCCGGCGCGGACCGGATTTCCTGCGGGCCTACTTCACGGCCGGCGGAAGCTGGAATTGCCGCGCTGATCGATCACACTCTGTTGAAGCCGGACGCGACGCGGGATGACATCAAAAAACTTTGTGAGGAAGCGGCGAAATTCGGGTTTGCGTCAGTGTGCGTGAATCCGTGGAACGTGGCGCAGGCGGCGGAATTGTTGCGTGGATCGTGCGTGAGAGTTTGCACGGTGGTGGGATTTCCGTTGGGCGCTACCTTGCCGCAGGTGAAGATTTATGAAGCGGAACAGGCGATCAAGCTAGGCGCGCAGGAAATCGACATGGTGGAAAATATTGGCGCGCTGAAGTCGGGGCGTGATGAAGTTGTGGAGCAGGATATTCGCGGAGTGGTGGAAGCGTGTCATCGGAGCGGCGCGATTTGCAAAGTGATTTTGGAGACGACGCTGCTGACGAACGACGAGAAGATTCGCGCATCGATTGCCGCAAAAAATGCCGGCGCGGATTTTGTGAAGACGTCGACAGGATTTGCTTCGGGTGGCGCGACGGCCGAGGATGTGGCGCTGATGCGCGCGGCGGTTGGCGCAGGAATGGGAATTAAGGCGTCCGGCGGAATTCGCACGTTCGATGATGTGAAGAAAATGGTGAGCGCCGGGGCTACTCGGATTGGCGCGAGCGCCAGCGTGAAAATTATTGAGCAGGCGCGCGGAGGCGAAAAATCCGCGGCGAAGGCGGATGAGCCAGTTGGCGCTGCAAAGTCATATTAATTTTTGAATTTTCCTGCCGGACAATTGATGACCAACGATATTCCCAACGAGCGTCTCGAAAAGCAGCTTACTTTTCTGGTGGAAGCTGACCGGCTTAAGAATGTATTGCGTCGAGCTCTGCTTACGGATGGATCGCGCCGTGAGAATAGCGCGGAACATTCGTGGCACTTGGCGCTGGAGGCGATGGTACTGGTGGAATATTCGCCGGTGCCCGTTGATTTGCCGCGAGTTTTGCGGATGTTGATCGTGCACGACATTGTCGAAATTGACGCGGGGGATACGTTTGCGTACGACAAGGCGGGTAACGCGACCAAGAAGGATCGCGAACAGCGCGGGGCGGAGCGGATTTTCGGATTATTGCCTGACGAAATGGGAAAAGATCTGCGCGGGCTGTGGGAAGAATTTGAGGCGCAGGTGACGCCTGACGCTTGTTTCGCGAATGCCGTTGATCGCGTTGGGCCATTTTTGCAAAACACGGCAACGAACGGTGGAACGTGGCGGATTTACAAATTATCGCGCGAAGAAGTTTTGACGCGGATGGATCCTGTGCGCACCGCGCTGCCGGCAATTTGGCCGAAGGTGCTTGCCGCGATTGACACATATTATCCTGCTGGAAATTCTGCTTAGTTAAATCCCACTTTTCGAGTCGGCGCACGCACCTGCTATAATGACGCGACGAGAAATTGGGGTTGTTGCCGACATCGCATTAAATTCGATCCGAAATATGGAAGAACCAACAGAACTTAAATCGCCGTTCGATCTCCCTGCGGAAACGCTGGCGACGCTGGCTGAAATCGGACAGGAGCTGAATTCGTCTCTCGAACTTGACAAAGTTCTGGAGAAGACGGCGGAGCTTGTAAAACGGCTAATTGATTACGAAATTTTCAGCGTGATGCTGGTGGATGAAGAATCCGGGCGGTTGTTTCACCGCTTTGCGATTGGATATACGCCGGACATTATTGAAACGTGGCGAATTCCGATTGGGCAGGGAATTACTGGCACCGCCGCGGCGACGGGGCTGGCCGTGCGCGTTGCGGATGTCAGTCAGGATCCGCGCTATTTGAATGCATTTGATGCGGTGCGATCGGAACTTGCCGTGCCGCTGATGTACAAAGGCAAAGCAATCGGCGTGCTGGATATTCAGAGCAGGCAACTGAATTATTTCACGAAAGATCAGCAAAATATTTTGACGCTGCTGGCTAGCCGCTTGGCGGTGGCGATTGAAAACGCGCGGTTGTTTCAGCGCGCGCGGCGGCAGGCGGAAACGCTGCTGGTGCTGAATGAGATCGCGCGCGAGACAAGTTCAATTCTTGATTTGGAAAAACTGTTGACGCGCTCGGCGGAGCTCATCAAGCGCGTGATTGATTATCAGATTTTGAGCATTTTGCTGTACGACGAAGCGACGAAAACTTTTCGTCACCGGCTGGATGTGAAATATGGCCAGACAGTGCAGGGCAAAATGCGTGTGGCGGCGACAGAAGGAATTGTCGGCGCGGCGGCGGCGTTACGTCAGCCGGTGCGAGTGCCGGATACGACGGCCGATCCACGATATTTGATGGTGAATCCGGAAACGCGGTCGGAACTGGCCCTGCCGCTGATTCATAAGAACCGCGTAGTGGCCGTGCTGGATTTGGAAAGTCCGGAGCTGGATTATTTTAACGATGAGCACGTCCAAGTGCTTTCGATTCTCGCGTCACAATTAGCTGTTTCGCTGGAGAACGCGCGGCTGTACGAGCAAGTGGCGCGCGATGAATCGCGCATGGAGCGCGAGTTGCAGGCAGCCCAGAAAATGCAGGGCGCGTTGCTGCGTCCCGTGCCGGTGGAAGATTTTGGATTGGATATTGCGGCGCGAATTAAGTCGGCGCGCGAAGTTTGCGGCGATCTTTATGATTTTCTGCGCTACGGGCCAAATCAATTGGGAATTGTGCTGGGCGACGTGAGCGGAAAGGGTTCTGCGGCGGCGCTGTATGGCGCGGTTGCGATCGGAGTATTGCGCAGCGTTGCGGCGCAGAAGCTACAACCGGCGGATTTGCTCGCGCAATTGAATCATCTTCTGTGTGAGCGTCAGGTTGAAGCGCGTTACATGACCATGTGTTTTGCAACCTGGCAAAAGGGCCGACAAAAATTGCGCGTCGCAAACGCCGGGCAGACTCAGCCGCTGCTGTGGAAAGACGGGCGCTGCGAAAAACTGGATTTGACGGGACTTCCGCTGGGACTTTACGACGACGCGAAATATGACGAAGCAAGTTATACGCTGACGGCGGGCGATATACTTGTTTTTTATTCTGACGGATTCAGCGAAAGCGCCGCGCCCGATGGACAATTTTTCGGATGGGAACGGCTGGTCGAAGCGATTGCCGCAAATCATGAACTTTCGGCGGACGCGCTGGCGGATCGTTTGCTGGAAGAAGTGGAACAGTTCACGCACAGCGCGCGGCTTTCGGATGACCGCACGCTTGTGGTTTTGAAAGTGAAGCCGGGATCGAACACAGAAGCGGTTGCGGAGAATTAGGATTGGACGCGGACACAAGATGAATCGCCAGCAAGATCCTGCCAGCTACACTCCACACTTTGCCCGTCGACGCGGAAATGTTTTCTGCGAAGGCGTATCGCTGGAAGCGATTGCGAAGAAAGTCGGCACGCCTGCTTATGTTTATAGCGGCGCGGCGATTTCCGGAGCTTATTCAGATTTGGATAAAGCGCTGACGGCGGCGCTGGGTAAAACTCCACACACAATTTGCTATGCGGTGAAGGCCAACTCGAATTTGAGCGTCCTGCGTTTGCTGGCGAAGATGGGGAGCGGATTCGATATTGTTTCCGGCGGGGAACTGGAACGACTGCGCCGCGCGGGAATTTCGCCGAGCAGAGTTGTGTTTTCTGGCGTAGGAAAGAGCCGTGAAGAAATTGCCGAAGGACTGCGAGCGGGCATATTTTTGTTCAACGTGGAATCTCCGGCCGAACTTGAGTTACTTTCTGCGGAGGCGTCGCGTCTTCATAAACGCGCGTCCACTTCGATTCGCGTGAATCCGGATGTGGTTGCGGGAGGGCATCCGCACATCGCGACCGGGCGGCGTCACCACAAATTTGGGGTGGATTGGCCGCAGGCGCGGAAGATGTATTTGGCGCACCGTGATTCAAAATGGATTGAGTGGCAGGGAATTGGTTCACACGTTGGCTCACAAGTGCTCAGCCTTACGCCATATCGTCAAGCGCTGCGAAAACTTGCCGGGTATGTGCGCGATCTTGAAGCGAACAGCGTGCGCTTGCGATACGTGGATATCGGCGGTGGATTGGGCGTGCGATACACATCGGAAAATCCCCCGAAGGCGCGGGAATATGCGCGAGCGCTAGCTGAAGAAACGCGCGGACTCGGACGCCATCTGCTGATTGAGCCCGGGCGGCGAATCGTTGCGCAAGCAGGAGCGCTCTTGATGCGCGTGCTTTATACGAAGGAAACGCGTGGAAAAACTTTCGTGGTTGCGGATGCCGCGATGAATGATTTTATGCGGCCTGCGCTTTATAGTGCGACGCATCCGATCACGGGCGTCTTGCGGCCGTTCAACGCGGAAAAAGTTAGCGACGTGGCGATTGTTGGTCCGGTCTGCGAAACGGGCGACGTGTTTCTGGATTCATGGCCGCTGGGCGAAGTTCACGCTGGAGATTTACTGGCATTGTGGGGTGCGGGAGCGTATGGGACTTCGATGACGTCGAATTATAATTCGCGTCCTAGGCCGGCGGAGGTTTTGGTGGAAGGGAAGAAATTCCGCGTGATTCGCAAGCGCGAGACGAGCGCGGATATTATGCACGGCGAATAAGGTTGCAGGATTAAACGACATGTCGCTCGCAAACCGTACAGCACGACTGAAGTCGTGCTCAGTTACAAATCCCCACCCGAAAATTTCTACTCATCCCGCAGAATTACATTTGGATCCAGACGAGCGGCGCGGCGCGCGGGCAAATATCCTGCAAGAAGTGCTACAGCGCTCAGAACTGCGACGCTGAAAATAATTGTTTTTGCGTCGCGAGCATTCAGATTGAAAAGCATTCTCTGCATGAAGTGCGTGGCCCACAAAGAAATTCCAACGCCGACCACTATACCTGCTGCGAGAAGAATCGAGACGTCACGCATGATAAGACCAAGGATGGAAGATTTCCCAGCGCCGAGCGCCATGCGAATGCCGATTTCCTTTCGGCGCTGCGTGACCATGTAGGCCAGAACTCCGTAGAGGCCGATCATCGCGAGAAGAAGCGCGAGTCCACCGAAGAATCCGGAGAGCGTGGCGAGCAGTTGATCCTGCCGAAGGGAATCATTCACTTGTTGTTCCAAGGTGCGGAAGCTGAGCGAGATTGATCCGTTCATGGACGTGAAAACTTCCGCGGCGGATTTCACGATTGCTGCGGGTGCAGCGGCGGTGCGTATTTCAAATGAAGGCTGCTCCGACATTCCCTGAGCTTGTTGGGCGGCCAACTGCGCGACAGGAAAATAAATCGTGGCTGGCGTAGTTTCGCGAAGCGTTCGATATTTTGCGTCGGTCACGACTCCGATAACTTGAATGAGTGGTCCGGCCGTGCCTGACGTCTGGTCAATGTACATATACTGGCCGATGGGATCTGCGCCGCCGAAGAATCGGCGGGCCATGGTTTCGTTAATGACTCCGACCAGAGGCGCGCCGTCGGAGTCCCCAACATTGAAAGTTCGTCCGACAAGAATCGGCGAACGTAGTGTCGCGAAGTATTCCGGCGAAACCGCGTTGATGTTTGCCAGAGCGTTCCTGCCAACCGGACTTGCACCCGTTTGGCGGTGAAAATAGCTATTCCAGCCGACGCCGCTGATCGGAGTAATCACCGATTCACTCGCAGACGTTACTCCCGGAAGTTTTTTCAAACGCTGAATTGCCTGACTCCAAAGCGTTTCGCGCACTTCCGGCGAAAGATTTGCGTTGTGGGCGTTCGCGCCGATCATCATCACGTTGCCGCGGTCAAATCCGGTATCGAGAGTGAGTAAATTGCTGAAGCTTCGCAGAAAAAGTCCTGCGACGATTATCAGCACGAGTGACAGCGCGACTTGGCCTGCCACGATCCATCTGCCGGGACGAAAGTGCCCGCTGCCCGGCGTTTCATCCTGCCGGCCACCTTTCATTGCGGACGACAGAGACACGCGGGTTGAACGAAGCGCCGGCAATATTCCAAACAGAATTCCAGTCAGGACGGCGATTGCAGCTGTGAATCCGAGGATTCGGCTATCGACAGAGAATTGAAGGAATACCGGATTTCGTGGTGATGAAATAAATCGAACGAGAATCGCGCACCCCCAGCGCGCGAAAAGAATTCCCAGCGCGGCCCCGGCGAATGACAGAAGCACGCACTCGGTGAGCAGCTGGCGAATTAATCGGCCGCGGGAAGCGCCAATCGCAAGCCGGACTGAAATTTCCTTCTGTCGCGCAGCGGCGCGAGCCAACATTAAGCTGGCGATATTCGCGCATGCGATTAGCAGAACAAGGCCGACCACCGCCATCAGTATTCGGAGGGGCTGATCGTACGAGCGCCGAACTTCGGACAATCCTTTTCCTGCCGGTGAATCGACAATGATTCCACTCAAGTAGTTCTTTTGTGACTCAGCCTTCCACTTTTGCGGAACTGTTGCGGCAAAGATCTGCGGCGAGATAACCTGGAGGCGTGCGGAAACTTGCTCTGGACTTATGCCGAATTTAGGGCGGCCCACAATGTTTAACCACCAAGCCATCCGGACGTCCAAGGTGGAATTGCTGCCGCGAATAATCGCCTCCGCGCAAATCGGAATGGCGACATCGAATTTTGTTCCGACGTCGACGCCATAGAACCTTGGAGCGGCAACGCCAATTACTTCAAACGGATGGCCGGATAAACTGAGCACACTGCCGACAGCGTTTTGCGCTCCGCCGAAATGTTCTTGCCAGAAACCGTAACCGAGAACGGCGCTGCCGGAACAGCCGCGCTTGTCGTCACCGCTTACGAAGAGGCGTCCTGCGGCAGGTTGTACTCCTAGCGTGTTGAAATAGTCTCCACTGACCTCGAGTCCATTCACAAGATGCGATTCGCCGCCTTGCGCAAGGTCAAATCGAGCCTGCGACCATGCGAATACTCCGGAGAAGACATCGTGCTGATCACGAATTTGTTCCCAGATTGGATTGGTAAACTCAGGATTAGGTTCACCGGTTGATTTTGGATAAGTGATGGCAAGAACCACCAACTCTTCTGGTTTTTGCACCGGCAACATTTTCAGCATCACGGTGTCGACCAGGCTGAATATCGCCGTGTTCGCGCCGATGCCCAGCGCAAGCGTAAGTATCGCCACAACCGTGAAGCCAGGATTTTTCCCCAGCAAACGCAGACCATAGCGAATGTCCTGCATCAGGTCGCCAAGCCAGCGCCAGCCCCACATATCGCGAGTGGTTTCGCGCGCGAGCGTTTCGTTGCCAAATTCGCGGCGCGCAGCAAATTGCGCGTCTCTGCGCGATCGCCCCGATTCCATTTCTTCTCGCACGCCAAGAGTAAGGTGTGTCTGAATTTCTTCGCTGAGTTCTTCGTCGCGCTGCTTACGTTTCCAGAATGAAAATTTCATTAGTCGCCCTCATTCTTCGCCGGATTCAGAATTCCGGCGATGGCGCTAGTCAGAATTGCCCAGCGCGAACGTTCCGAAACAAGTTGCTTGCGGCCGGATTTCGTCAGGCGATAGACGCGCAGCCGCGGGCCAATTTCCGACGGTTTCCATTCCGCTTCGATCCACTTTTTACGCTCCAGCCGATGCAACGCCGGATAGAGCGAGCCGGTATCCACTTTCAAAATTTCGCCGGAATTGGTGCGGATGGCTTTGCTCAGTGCGTAGCCGTGGCGCGGTCCCCATTGAAGAACTTGCAGAATCAGCATGTCCAACGTGCCTTGAAGGATTTCCGTGCGGTTCTGGTAGGGTTCTTTTGGTGGCGTCATGGCGGTATGTAGGCTGTCTCCTTACACCTAGGTAAGACGCCTACATACCAGAAAAGTCACCAAAGTTCTTTAAATGATTTCAGGCAGGGATTGAGCGGGAAAGGACGCGGCAGGGAAGGACTACCGCTCGCCCCACTTCAGCTTATTTCGCAGAATCTCAAAATAAGTTTTGCGTGCCGGGCGGACGAGCCGTAACGGGTACGACGATTTCGTAATTGTGATTCGGTCGTCTGGTTCCAGTTCCACACCGACCTGACCGTCGAGCGTCAGATAAACTTGATTGTCGTTCGAACGGAATGCGATTTCGATCTTCGAATCTTCGGGAATTACCAGCGGACGATTTGTAAGTGTGTGCGGACAGATCGGCGTCACGACAAATGCCGGCACTTTCGGATATACGATTGGCCCTCCGGCGGCCAGCGAATACGCAGTCGAGCCGGTCGGCGTGGAAATAATTAGTCCGTCCGCTTTGTAACTGGTGACGAATTCGCCATTCAAATGTAGATCGAGATCGATTATGCGCGCGAGCGCGCCTTTGTTCAGCACAGCATCATTCAGCGCGCGATGGCACGCGATAACTTTTTCTCCGCGCCAAATGCTCGCCTCCAGCATGCTGCGCTCGCTGACGCGATTGCGGCCCTGCAAAACTTCCTCAAGGATCGCGTACATTTCGTCGAGCTTCACACTGGTGAGAAATCCGAGGCCGCCCAAGTTAATTGGAAGAACGGGAACAGTGATGTCGCGAAATGCCCGCGCGGTAGCCAGCAGCGTGCCGTCTCCGCCAAGCACGATCACCAGATCAACGCGCCCGGTTAGGTCTTCGCGCGAACATTCGCGGCCGGAGCCGGCCATGCACGCGGCTGTCTCCTTGTCATAAATAACAGAGAGGCCGCGCGATTCGAGCCACTCAATTAATTTTGGCGCGACGGCGGCAATGTCCACCTGCCGGGGCCGCGAAACAATTCCAACGGTGCGGTACATGGTGACGGCATTGTACTCCAGCGGATTACGTTCGGGACAGCTTGGGTGTTTTTTGATATAGACGCATGATGCGGACGCAGAATGAAATTGGTGGTGGGTGAGGGTGCTGCCCCCTCCCGGCACGCTAATCTAGCGTTTTCCAGGGCTTATAAGACCCCGCTGCACGGCTGGTGCTACCCACCATTGCGCGGAGTCGTATTATGGGATCAAAGTTCATACGCTCAAGATTACGCTGCTCATCCTAAGATTTCAAACGAGGTCACTAGCTGCTTTTTTCGATTCGATTTTCAGCCGAGCGTCGCGTAAAGGAAAAATTCCAGGTTACCTTCGGCGCCCGGAAGTTTGCTGGGCTTCACGCCTTTTTCGTGCAATCCCGCTGAGTGCGCCGCATCGCGCACGCGTTCGATCGCGCGCTCGTGCAACTTCGCATCGCGAACAATTCCTCCCTTGCCGATGTCACCGCGATCCAATTCAAATTGAGGTTTGATCAAAATTAGGAATTCCGCGCGCGGCCCGGCAACCGCAACAACGGCGGCCAAAACTTTTGCGACGGAGATGAATGCCAGATCAATTACGACAAGCTGCGGCGGAATATATTTTTCTGCAAGCGCGCTACTCGCCGCGAACAAATCGTTGGGCACCAATTCACGCGCGTTGCGTTTAATACGGGTTACGCGTGAATCCTGTTGCAACTTCCATGCCAGCTGATCCGGCGTCACATCAACGGCATACACATGCTTGCCGCCTCGTTGAAGCAGGCAATCAGTAAAGCCTCCGGTGGACGAACCAACATCAAGACAAATTGTCCCGCTCGGATCGACGCCGAAATCATCAAGCGCGCCTTCCAATTTGAATCCGCCGCGGCTAGCGTACCGCAAATGCGTTTCGGCAATTTCAATTGGCGCATCGACAGGAACTCGCTCGCCCGGCTTGTCGTGACGCTGTCCCGCAACGCGCACTTCTCCGGCAAGCAGCATGGCCTGAGCTTTCTGACGTGATTCCGCAAGGCCGCGCTCGACAAGAAGTAGATCGAGCCGCTGTTTTTCGATTTTTGATTTTGGAGATTTGTCAGGCATGGGCTGATCAACGCAGGTAGCGCGCGTCCCCGAACGAATTCAACCAAGGGCGACTAAGCGCGACGCAAAACTAAAAATTCTGCCAGTTCTCGCAACCGCGCAGCACGTTCACCGTAGACAGTAAGCTCGCCAAGCGCTTTTGCGGCAAGTTCCTTCGCAAACTCCTGCGATTTTTGCAGCCCGAACAGCGCCGGGTAAGTTGCCTTCTGTTGCGCCTGATCTTTGCCAGCGGTTTTGCCAAGCGCCGCGGACGATTCTTCTACGTCCAAAATATCGTCCACCACTTGAAACGCCCAGCCGATGTTGTCTCCGAATCGTCGCATGCACTCGACGTCTTCAGCAGTGCCGCCACTGCAAATTGCTCCAGCAATCACGGAACCGCGGATCAGCGCGGCAGTTTTCGAGCGATGAATGTACGAAAGCATTTCCGCGTTCACTGGTTTTCGCTCGGCTTCGATATCCGCAACTTGTCCGCCGACCATTCCATCGCGCGTGCCTGCGGCGGTGGACACTTCACGAATCACATGAACGCAACGCGCCGCATCCGTGGGAATTCTCGAAAGCGTCTCGAACGCCAGCGTCAGCAGCGCGTCTCCGGCGAGAATCGCTGTCGCTTCGTTGAATTGTTTGTGACATGTCGGCTTGCCGCGGCGCAGATCGTCATTATCAAGCGCGGGCAGGTCGTCATGAATCAGCGAGTACGTATGAATAAATTCGATCGAGCACCCAGCCTGAACCGCCGCATCGGTCTCTGTCGAGAAAATTCGCGAAGCTTCCAGACATAGCATTGGGCGAATGCGTTTTCCGCCGGCGAAAACGCTGTAGCGCATGGCCTGATGAATCGTCGGCGGCATCGTGTCGCCCGAAGGCATCAACCGCTCGAGCGCCGCCTCGATTAATTTCTGGTTGTCGTCGAAAAAGTTGGGATAAGCCATGTGGATGCGCGTTGGTCCGCTAATTATATTCGTCCGGCTAGTCCTCTTCGTCCGAGCCGGGCTCGAACGGCTCAACGGTCAGATCGCCGCCGGCCTTCTTCATCAAAATTTCCACGCGTCCTTCGGCCTGCTCGAGCTGCTTCTGGCAATCGCGCGAAAGCACCACGCCTTCCTCGAAAAGCTTCATCGCCTCATCGAGCGAAAGATTCGTGTTTTCCAGTTTGCGGACAATTTCTTCCAAGCGTGCAAGTGATCGTTCAAATTCAGGCTTCTTCGCGGCCGGTTCGGGCTTCTTATTCGGAATTGGATTCAACTGATTTTTACCTTTGGCAGCGCGGGCAGAAAAAGCTCGATCGTCCGCCCTGCTGAATTCGTTTGATTGTGCCGCCGCATCTGCGGCATCGCTCACCTTCACGACCATACACGCGCAGAATCGGCGTCAAATCTGAAAACCACCATTCCGGATTGCGAAAGTCCGGTGGCGGATGGCTGCAACATTCTAAGGCACGGTGCGCGGTGGAAACAATGGCCTTGTGAAGTCGGCGCGTTTCTTCAGGCGCAAGTCGATTCGCCTTCCGACGTGGCTTCAATCGCGCGCGCCACAACGCTTCGCTCGAATACATGTTGCCAAGTCCAGCGAGCTTCGTTTGATCGGTGAGAAGTATCTTTACTGCGAGCCGCGATTTTTCCAATATTGCATCGAGTTCCGCCAATGTAAATTCGCTCGAAAAAATATCGACGCCAAGTTTCTTCAGCGCAGGAGTGGCTGCGACGCTTTCATACCAATTCATTCGCCCGAGATGGCGCGGGTCGACGAAGCCAAGCGTCACTTTGTCCAGCGTAAGCAGTACATCCACATGCTGGCCGCTAGGCGGCGCCGCATCAAACAAGAAAATCTGTCCGTCGAATTTGAAGTGGAATGCCAGGATCCCGCGCGCGAGCCACAAGATTAAATATTTTCCGATGCGCGAAACTTCCTCAATTCGATTTCCGCGCAGCAATTTCGTGATTAGCGCAGGGGTCTGAGGTTTCACCGCGATGGGATGAATTACATTGCACGCGCAAATCGTCTGCCCAACGACGTGTTTCCGCAGCGCTCGCACAAGTGCTTCGACTTCCGGCGCCTCGGGCATTCGGAAATTATCCCGCGAACATTATTATTATTGGTTGCCCGGCATCAACCGCAAAGTGTGCGCGGTCGCATGTTGAACCGCTGCGCCGCTAAATGGCGCCACAATTGCGCGCCCCCCAAACCATTCGGGAAATTGATCGCGATAGTAATCGCTGGACACTTGCCCAGATTCGCCGGTCGTAATTTCCATCAATGAGTGATCCCAGTCGGACGTGTCCGCCACCATTCGCATGCTCGGTCCATACGAGGGCCCCATCGCTTTGATGGAGCCGGTCGACCCCGATTGTTCTATTGGCCCAATGCTGAAGATTCGCGCGAGCAAACCTGTCTGCCCCAGTGTGTGCGCCATGAAAAGTGCGTTCCGTTTTCCCCAAGTCCACGTTGAAATATCAGATTGGCCCGTCGCAGCTGTCAGTTCGACGACCGCGCGATCTGCGCTCGCGATCAGAAAATCATCGTAGCTTTGGTATTCCGCCGGCAGCCACATCGCAGGGCGCTCGCGCAACACGCGCTCCAGAAACATCTCGCCGCTCGGATACATCGGCACGGCATCACCCAAATAAGGATGAAACAAATTTCGGCCAATCGCGCGTTCTGCCTGTAGAACGAAAGTTGCCTCCACCGATGACGCTCTCATCTGTCCATCCCAACTCGCCAGCATCTGAATCAGCGAACTCGTGCGGCTGTCCTTCGGCTTCGCAATTGCCGCGGCCTTCACCAATTCCTTCGCCACGATCAAATCGAATTCGCTCGTTATGTCATTCTGAATCGTGTTGAAATCTTCCGGCTGAAATTTCTTTCCGGGCGCGCTCAGCAGCGTGAAAATTCGGTCCGTGCGCCACGGCGTCATCCAGTTCGCCGTCATAAAATGCGGATACGCGGGCCCGGCAACCTGGGCATTTGCAGTGGCGATAATTCCTCCGGGCGGATCGACCACCTGCGGCAACTCGTCAAACGGAATGTATCCGTTCCACGCGAAGTCGTCCGTGTCGCCGGGCATTGGCGCTGCACCGCAAGGCGTATTCGCAGGAAGCGGAGATCCCGCTGGAGGAAACGCGCCGCATTTTCTGATTGGAATTTTCGCGGCAACAATGAATCCGATATGCCCTTCCACGTCCGCGTAAACAATATTTTGTCCCGGCCCCGCCGCGTCGCGCAAACTTTCTCGAAATTCATTCCAGTTGTGCGCAAATTGAATTCCAAAATAACTGTGCGCCAGTCCGCCCGGCTCAGTAGCCGTCCATTTCAGCGAGTAGCCAGTGCCGTCATGCAGGGACATCACCGGCCCATGTCGCGTCACAATCACATCAAGGATTTCAGGCGCCCTTCCGTGCACATTAATAACTTCCTTGCGTTCTTCCGCCGCCACCCATTTTCCGTTCACGCTGTATTCGAGCGGATTCGCGGGATTGAAAGTTTCCGTAAAAAGATCCTGCACGTCGGCGCCGTCATTCGTTACGCCCCACGCGATTTGATCGTTGTGGCCAATTACAATTCCCGGAACTCCGGGTAGCGTAAATCCCTCGGCATTCCAACCGGGCGTGCTCAGATTCACGATGTACCAAATACTCGGCGTCGAAAGCGCAAGGTGGGTGTCGTTCGCAAGAAGTGGTTTGCCGGACGCAGTATGCGCGCCATCGACCACCCAATTGTTACTACCGAACGCCGCGCGCACTTGCTCGTCAAACTCAAAAAGTGTGTTTTGCGCGAAGCCCCACAAAGCGGACGCGGATTCGTCGTCAGCCTGCGCGCCTAGCGAATCGGAAATCACGGCGTTGAGGAGCGCTGGAGCGGAATCGCCAATCGGATTCGGCGGGCCTTTCGGCGCAGCCAGCGTCACCCTTTTCGACGCCGCAGTTTGCGCACCCACAATCGGATGATCGTATGGCGAAGTCTGATCGTAAAAGTATGCCGTGCGCTCTTTTCCAATCCGCGCACTCGTTTCCAGCCGATTTAAATCCCAGCGCCACGAACTTGTCAGCGATTGATACATGTATCCGACGACAAGTAGGGAATCGGCAGGGCGCCACGGCTCCGGATCGTAACGCAGGATTGTAAACTCCACAGGCAAGGGATGTTTTTCAGCGAGGTAGCGATTTACGCCGCGCGCAAACGCTTCCAATGCCGCGCGCTCTTCGGCATCCAGCAAAGAAACATCGCGCTCGGCGGCTGGGCCAAGTCCAAGCAGCCGAAAGCTGCGATCAATCGGCAGTGCCGCCGCTCCCAAGACCTCCGAAAGCCTTCCGCTGCATGCGCGACGCACCAAATCCATTTGCCACAAGCGGTCCTGCGCCATCACATATCCCTGGGCGGTGAAAACATCGTCACGCGATTGCGCGCGAATATGCGGCACACCTTTTGCGTCGCGCAAGACATTTACTTCACTTTTCAAATCCGCAATCTGATGCGTTCCGTCAAGCTGCGGCAGGCCGCGATGGAAAATCCGCCAGCCCACGCCGCCGAGTCCAGCGGCCAGCAGCGCGAAAATAATTACCGTGTACAAAAGATAGCGTATCGGGCGGATCATGATTCGGTCTCCATGTTTGCGTGAGTGCCGAAGTGTATTGCGGCCAGCGCCCGCCGACAAGTGCTCATCATTGATATACGGTTGCGTGCCTCGACGACACCCTGCCTCTTGGGGTGCGCACAAGAGACTGCTAGAATCGCGCAGTGATTCTAATTCGCCTTTTCGGCGTATTTCTTCTGATCTGCATCAACGCGTTTTTCGCGGCCACGGAGTTTTCTCTCGTCGCCGTGCGATTGTCTCGCGTCCGCCAACTCGTAAAAAAAGGAAATCCCAGCGCGCGAATCGTTCAGGACTTGGTATTGCATTTGGAGAAAGTAATTTCCGGCGTCCAGGTCGGTATCACCCTCACCACCATCGGACTCGGTTTCATCGGCGAATATGCGCTCGCGCAGGGAATTGAGCCGTTGCTTTCGTGGATGCCCGGCAAGCACACAGTTTTTGTTGCCCACGCAGTCGCGATCGGCGTGTCGTATCTACTGCTCACAACTTTTCACGTTGTGCTCGGCGAACTTGTGCCAAAGGGATTAAGCCTCACTCATGCGGAACGCGTCGCGCTGCTCGTTGCACGGCCCTTCCAAATTTATCTGGCCACTTTCAGCATCGCGATTGGCATGCTCGATGGAATGTCACGAATGGTGATGCGCGCGCTCGGCGTCACTCCGCGCCTTAGCCACACCACCGTCCATTCCGCCGAAGAATTGCAGGTGCTGATTCAGCAAGCACGCGAGCGCGGACTTCTCGGCGCCGACGAAGAGCGTTACGTGCAAAGCGCGCTCGAGTTGGGACAATTACAGGTTCGCGAAATTATGGTGCCGCGTCCGGACGTGCACGCGCTTCCCGCCGAAGCAACCCTCGAAGAAACCGAACAGCTTTTCGCGCGCACGCAGCGTTCGCGCATTCCGGTTTATCAAGGCACGCTGGATCATTCGCTTGGCTTCGTTCA
>DASYNR010000174.1:0-3070 GCA_036008485.1 Candidatus Acidiferrales bacterium
GGCCACCGCCTGCATGGATAACAAGGCGACGGAAAAAGATTTTCTTCCCCTCACGGTGGATTACCGTGAATACACGTACGCCGCCGGAAAAATTCCGGGCGGATTTTTCAAGCGCGAAGGCAGACTTTCCGAGCGAGAAACACTTACATCGAGATTGGTTGACCGTCCGATGCGTCCGCTATTTCCTGAAGCGTGGCGAAATGAAACGCAAATTGTTTGCTTCGTGCTTTCGGTGGACGAGAACGATCCCGATGTGATTGCTGTGACGGGCGCGTCGGCTGCTGCTTATTGCTCGGACCTTCCATTTGCCACGCCAATTGCGGCGGTGCGCGTCGGAATGATTGACGGAAATTTCGTGGTGAATCCCGGAGTGATCGAGCAGAAGACCAGCGCATTGAACATTGTGATTGCAGGAAGCAAAGACGCGATCATGATGGTGGAGTCGGGCGCGCTGGAAGTTTCTGAAGACAAGATGGCCGAAGCGCTGGAATTTGGCCACGCGCAGGTGAAACGAATCGTCGCGGCGATTGAAGAATTGCACGCGCAGATTAAGCCGGTGAAAGTTACCGTCGCGCCGCTGCCGTTCGACGAAGAATTGGCCAAGCAGATTGAAAAAGAGCACGGCGCGAAATTGCATGACGCGCTGGATACCAAGAAACATCCGAAGAAAGAAAGTTACGCGCTGGTAGCGGAAGTGAAGAAGGCGATTCTGGAAGCGATTCCGGAAGAAGACGCCGAGAAGCGCAAACTTGCGGAGCGCGCATTTGAGCGTCTACGCGAGAAAATGTTCCGCGACGATATTTTGAATCACAAGCGGCGTCCGGATGGGCGCGCGTTTGACGAAATTCGCGCGATCAATTGCGAAGTTGGATTTTTGCCGCGCACGCATGGATCGGCCGTATTTACACGCGGCGAAACCCAGGCGCTGGCGACGCTGACGTTGGGAACGAAGGAAGATATGCAGCGGCTGGACGTGCTGTTCGAAAGCAACACGTTTAAGCGCTTCATGCTGCACTACAACTTCCCGCCGTTTTCCGTTGGCGAAGTGAAATTTCTGCGAGGGCCGGGACGTCGTGAAATTGGGCACGGGGCACTTGCGGAACGCGCGTTGAATAGTTTGCTGCCGAGCGAAGCGGAATTTCCGTACGCAATTCGATTGGTATCGGACATTCTGGAATCGAATGGATCTTCTTCGATGGCAACCGTTTGCGGAGGTTCACTCGCGTTGATGGATGCGGGCGTGCCGATGAAAGCGGCGTGCGCGGGTATCGCGATGGGATTGGTGATCGAAGGCAGCAACGCGGCCGTACTTACGGATATCGCGGGCGCGGAAGATCACTACGGCGATATGGACTTCAAAGTTGCCGGCACGCGAGCGGGAATTACGGCGCTGCAAATGGATATTAAAGTCGGCGGCGTAAGTATTCCGCTGATGCGCAAAGCGCTCGAGCAGGCGAAAGCGGCCCGTTTCCACATTTTGGATATCATGGAACAGACGATTACCGAGGCGCGCAAGGAAATGTCGCAGTATGCGCCGCGGCTCTTCATGCTCATGATTCCTACAGACAAAATTCGCGACCTGATCGGGCCGGGCGGCAAGAAGATTCGCTCGATCATTGAGGCAACGGGCGTGAAGATTGACGTGATGGACGACGGCAAAGTTCACATTTTTGCGAATAGCGGCGCGGCAGGCGATGCGGCGTTGCAAATGGTGCGCGACGTTACGGCTTCGGCCGAGATTGGCAAAACATATCTCGGAAAAGTTGTACGGCTCGCAGAGTTCGGCGCGTTCGTGGAAATTTTCCCGGGCACGGACGGACTCTTGCACGTCAGCGAAATTGCGGAGACGCGCATCAAGGACGTTCGCGATGAACTGAAGCTGGGCGATCAGGTGCTGGTCAAGGTGCTGGCCATCGAGGGCAACAAGATTCGTCTTTCACGCAAGGCATTGCTGCGTGAAGCGCGAGAGAAACAAGCGCGCGAAGCCGGCGCAACCGGGGCTATCGGCGGCGCACCACCGGTGCCACCGGCCGGCGGACCTCCGACGACTGAGTAATTTGAAATAGAAAAGTTCACCTCCGCAGGAGGTGCGGTAAACAGACGGCTCGGCGATTGAATTCACCGGGCCGCTTGTATTTTTATGCGATGAATTTTGCGGAGATCCTTATACGCGCTGGATTTTTGCGCCGAGGGCAATTAATTTATCCTCGATGCGCTCGTAGCCGCGATCCAGGTGATAGACGCGGTCGATTGTAGTTTCGCCGCGGGCAACGAGAGCTGCCACGACGAGTGAAGCGCTGGCACGGAGGTCGCTGGCAATTACGTTTGTTCCTTCCATTTTTACCGGGCCGCGCACCGTGGCCACATTTCCTTCAATCGAAATATTTGCGCCCATGCGGACCATCTCGCTGGCGTGCATAAAGCGATTTTCAAAAATTGTTTCGCGGATTACGGATGTGCCTTCGGCCTGCGTGGCGAGCGCCATATATTGCGCCTGCATATCGGTTGCGAAGCCGGGATATTCTTCGGTGGTGACGTCGGAGGCGATTATTTGTTCGGGCGCGCGGACACGTAATTTATTCGGGCCTTCGCGCGTGACCATGACTCCCGTTGCGGCAAGTTTATCGAGCAACGCGCCTTGATGTTCGGGCGCGCAGGATTCCAGAGTGACGTCGCCGCCGGTGATAGCTCCGGCGATTAGAAATGTGCCGGCTTCGATGCGGTCGGGAATAATTGTGTGTGTTGCGCCGTGCAATTCGCGGACGCCTTTGACGATTAATGTTGCAGTGCCGTCGCCGGAAATATCCGCACCAATCGCGCGGAGTAATTCGATCAAGTCCGAAACTTCCGGTTCGCGCGCGGCATTGTGAATCACGGTTTCGCCTTCGGCGAGCACCGCGGCCATCAGAATATTTTCCGTTCCTGTGACAGTGATTTTTTCAAATACGATCGTGCCGCCATGCAAACGCGCTCCGGGCGGAACGCGCGCTTCGATGTATCCCTTTTCCGTGGCGATTTCCGCGCCCATTTGTTCCAGCGCTTTCAAATGCAAATCGACGGGACGCGCGCC
>DASYNR010000175.1:0-11248 GCA_036008485.1 Candidatus Acidiferrales bacterium
TCCAACATTATTTCGCATTTGTTCTTCGGTGACGGGCGCAGCTTCCCATGTTTGAAAAGTTGGCCGCTCCGGAATTTCGGTCGGCTTTCGTCCCGGTGTCGTATCCAAATCTGCAGCCGTGCCGCGGCCCGTTGGACGCGCTGCGCCTGCACCGCCTCGGCCTCCTCCACCACCGCCTCCGCCACGGCCGCCGCGTCCGGCAACATTGCTGACGCCGAATACTAGGCCTTCATTGCAATATGCGGAAAGCGTGTCTCCGTATCCATAAGCGATCGGGCTTGCGCCGTCAACGATGCGAGTTTTCACCACGCTTCCGACGATTCGTTCGCGCGGTCCGGCAGAAACAGAAACTCCGTCGAGCATTCCGAATGTTGCCGCGAAATTCGCGGTGTCCGCAACGGTGACGAGCACTCCGCCTTTGCGCACGAAGGCTTGCAAATGTTCCAGTCCATCCCAACCGAGTCCGGGACGCGTGTCATCTGTTTCATCATTGCCTGCGACGACGAGATTCGGAGTGAGTTCCGTTTTTTTCCACGGCAATGGATTTCCCGCATCGGTGTAGGAGCCTTTGATAATGCTGGTTGGATTTCCGCCGCCACCCGTTGGCGGAAATAAAATCACGTCGTACTTCGCGTTCAAATCCGGAGTGTGCGAAACAGTTTGCGTGCTGATGTAGTCGTAGGGAATATGCAAACCGTCGAGAGCTTCGCGCCACCAGCCTTCGGTCTGCGTGCTTTGCCAGGTGTGAAGCAAAGCGACGCGCGCGGCACGCAACGGATGTGTTTTCACGTCGGATGGAACCGCATCGATCGCGTATCCGCGAATTCCAAGTTCGGTCAGCGCGGATTGCATTTCGGAATTGTTGGCTTCGCGAACGATAAAACTCCCGCGATTGAATTTGTGTCCGCCGGCTTCAAAGGAATCTTCGACGGCTTGAATGTTTGCGTTCTTAAATCGATAGCGCAAAGTTGCGAGCGCGGGATCGGCGTTGTGATTGATGGCGATGATCGGTCCCGTGCCGGTAACTCCGCCGGGCGCGCGAACATTTGTGACCTTCTCAACTGGCGCGTCCAAAACTTTCACGTCGGCCACGCGAATTACTTGCACGTTGAAAAGTTCGCCGAACGTCCAGCCAGTGTCGTCATACGGAGTGCGCTGCGGATCGTCCGGCGCCCAATATTGATAGTCGAGAAGGGAATCGGCGATGCGCGAATAGGGCTGATCCATGCGGATAATGTAGCTGCCCGCCGGAAATTCTTTGGTGATAGTAGCTGGGCGTGCAGGGCGAGTTCCGCGCGCACCTTCGCTTGCCGCGTTCGCTTGATCGCCTTCTGCGCTGCCATTATTTTGTCCGGCTGCGCCGCGGCCTCCGCCCTGTGCTCGCGGTGGCGCGGGAAGCGTGACGGTGAATGGTGCCGTGGCGCGGGAAATTTCCACGCGTTGCTTCATCATCACGCGCAGCAAATCCGCCTGACTTCCGAGACGCGGATCATCTCCGGGCAAAACGTATGCAGCAGGACCTTCCTGGCCCGGCTTCTGAATTGAGCGTTTAGCTTTCAGATAAAAATTCTTCAGGAAAAATTTGCGGCTGTCGCCGAAATAGTGGAGCGCGGTGAGCAATCCGGTTTCTTCATAATTGTTATTGTCGCGCTGAGACCACAGAGTGCGCGGCATCGGAGGATCCTGCCGATACCAGGTGCGGTCATATTCATTTGGAGTGAGCGTGCGCACCAGCGTATCGGCTCCGCCATTTCCAAAGGTTTCGTACAGGCGACTGATGCCGTTGTGCATCGCGGCAATGAACATTAAATATCCGGGCGACCAGGTATCAAAAGTTCCGTGAGTGAAAACTCCGGGCATGCCCATCTTGGTCATGTCCGCAACATTTCGCCAGCCGAGCATTTCCCATTCGTTGGTCAAAATCGGATCGACCCAAGCGTTGAAGGGGCCGTCGCCGGCGGTGTTGTCATAAAGGTAGGGAACTGATTCGTGCAGGTCGTGCAGAACTTGCGCGTCCCAATCGACGAAAGTATTCAAAACATTTTCGGTGAGCTTCAGAGTTACGCCCATCGCGTCGCGATTGTTATCGTGCGCGACGTACTTGCCCCAATAAATCAATCCCGGCCAATTATCTTTGGGATGCGCGAGATGCCATTTGTAAAGATCGACCATGCGGTCGCGTCCGTCCACTTCCACGACGGGAGTGATGAGCGTGATCACGCGATCGCGAATTTCTTTGATGTACGGACTTTCGTCGACGGCGATGCGATAGGCCAATTCCATCAGCGCGGTTGGCGCGCCGGTTTCTGTGGAGTGAATTGTGCCGGTGATGTAATAAACGGGAACGACCTGATCGACAATCGCGTCGGCTTTATCGTCATCAAAATTAATTTTGCGCGGATCGGCAAGCTGAGCGAGCTTGGCGCGATTTGCGTCGAGGTTTTTCAGATTTTCTTCGGAAGAAACTGCGACGGCGATCATCTCGCGGCCTTCTTCCGTTTTTCCGATGGAGAAAACTTTCACGCGGGGGCTGGCTTTTTCCAACATGCGCATGTAGCGGTACACGTCAGCGGAGTAGGGAAGAATTCCAGGCGCGCCTGCAATGTCTCCGAGAACTTCTTTCGGAGTGGGGACGGTGTTTGAAGCGGGAAGATAGTCCACGAGCGGTGAACCGAAGAAAGTTTCGGTGGTGTATTCCTTAATTTTGGCGGTGTAGGCGGCGTCAACGGCGACTTTTGGATCGCGGACTGGAGCGGTTTCGTTTGATTGGGCGCGAAGTATAGGTGCTGAGAAAATTGTGGCGAGGATTAGGGCGCACACCGTTGTTAAGGATGAGGATCGGATTCGCGAGGCGGAGATCTTGCTTGTCTTCGGGGCGATCCGTTGTGATTGCGAAACTGGCACCGACAGAAATGTCGGTGCTACTGAATTCGTGTGCGTCATTGAATCCCTCGATTCATAAGATGCCGTAGTGCGAGTAGCGTTTATATCGTTCTGGGTGCGGCAAGTAAAGCCTGCGTCGCTTCGGTGCGAAAACATTCCACGGGCTGAAGCCCGTGCCACTGATTATTGTTAACATTACCCCCCTACCCCCTGTTTCGAGCATCAGTTTGAAAACAAAGGAGTTAGCTCGGCTCATCGTCGCATCAGTGTAAAAACAAAGGAGTTAGCTGATTACTGATTGCTTAACCTATGTCGTTGAATCAAAGGAGCTTAAAATCTCGTTCGCGTTGGTCTTGCATCAGTATCATTCTAAACGACTTAAAAGCCTTTGGACTGACAGTCTTACGGAAAGGCTTAGAATTAGGTGATTTTTAATGCCGGCGGGGAGTGCGAAATTACTTTCGGAACGGGAGACGCGGATCGCTTCTCCTACTCGGCTTTGGATGTTAACATTATAGTATATCTGTGTCAATTGAAATCGTCACTCAATTTGAAAATAAATCCCTGGCAAACCGCGGAAAGTAATTCGAATTCGATTCGAATGCCAACTTGTGCACATTTCGGCGAAAGCGTGTTGACCACAGGGCGCGCTGGGGAAAACCAAACCGAGTTGAGCGTCTCAAGTGAACTACTCCCGGCCTTGCACGCGCCCAAACCACGAAGCGAGTTGGATTCCCATCACAAGCCCGCCGGCTGCGAAGACGAGAATGTGTGTCGTGTTGCGAATGTCGAAGGGGCCGATGCGGAAAATCAGCAGATAGGCGATTGCGAAATTGAATGCGCCCCAGAGGACGTTGACGACTGGCGAGGAGAGGCCTTTGCCGGGAGGTTTTGCGAATGGGCTGGGGAAGGGATGGCCGGTTACGCCGCTTACGAAGTGCGGGATTGCGTTGACTAGGAATGCGCCGCCGAAGAAGTAAGCGATGTATGCCCATCTGAAGCGGAACGCGACTGAGTAGCCTTCAGCGGTATCTACCGATGCGAGCAACGAATACCAGTGCATGGCGTTTCCCTTTCTGAAGATCCACTTTATTTTATTTTGCGATCTTGCGCTTGACTATTTCAGCGTTGCCAGAAAAGCATTCATCTCGCGCAAAACGTCGGCTTCATTAGATTGGAACACGTAATGATTTGCGTGTGGTAGGCGGACGACCCGTGCCGAGGGCAACGCGCTCTCGAAGGCTTTGGCCTGTGCTCCAGTTTGAGCCGTATCCATCGCTTCCCATGCGGCGAGAGAAGCCGGGTCGTTCTTGAATCCCGATCCGAGATCGTGAGGGACAGCGAAGATCGCGAGAATAGGGACTCGGATATCCGTGTATTTCTGTTCGCCTTCAAAAATTGCCACCGGCGGGCTGAGCACAACAGGAGGCCTGGTAGACGGTTGGGTCTGCTGGTTCTGCGGCAGGATCGGCTGCGCCTCCAATTCTTTTTGGCGCGCGTGAAGTTCTTTTTCTATCTGCGGAAGGTTTATTTCCAGTATCTCCTGGATTAACTGCTCTTCGTCTTGAGCGCTCTCGGCGGTCAATAACTGCTCCGTTTTTTTCCTCAGCTCAATTGAGTCGAGTGTGAGATCTCCCTGCGAGCGGTTATAAAAAGCATATGAATAGCCTGCATCGAGGTAAATCAACCCCGCGATCTTTTCTGGGTGGCGGGACCCGATGGAACTTAACTCTTCGCCAGCGATGGAATGTCCTACCAACACGGGCCGATCTAGCTTGAGTGACTCGATGACAGCTAATACGTCATCGCCGAGCCGATCGGCGGAGTAGTTGCTGATTGAAAGACCGGGAGCGCTGGACTTTCCGAATCCGCGGCGCGTGATGCCGTAGACGTGATGGGTGGCGGTGAATTTGGGCGCAAACGCATCGAATATGTGAGCGTCATTTCCTAGGCCGGTCAAGAAAACCATCGGCGGGCCAGAGCCGCCCCAGTCGAGGACTTCGAGCTTCACGTCCTTATCCACTGTGACAAAAGAAACGGAGTGCGGCGACGGGAAACGCCACAATGTTTCTTTCGTTGCGCGTTGAAAATCGAGCGGAAGCACGGCGCTTGCGAACCACGTTCCCTTGATGGAAGTACCATCGGAGCTCAGTTTTCCGGAGTAACGCGCGTCAGACCCGAAAGAGTATTCAAAATCCGAGCCGTGAAGCGTGGCCGATGCGAGAGGTATCGGGTCGCCGGTCAGATCGATGGTGTAAAAGGTTCCGCTCCAGCCGCCGGGTTCAGTCTTCTGGATGTGAAGAACCAGACGGCGGTCGACGCCGGTCGTTCCGTTGTGAAGGGTGCCTTGCCAGACGCCCGAGATATCTTGTGCGCGCACAGAGGTGCCCGATAGGAGAGCGAACACCGTGGCGACTGCGCAGACGGTTAAATTTCTCATTCGGAATTCCGAATTTTTTGCTGAATCTCGGCAAGATTAGCACAACGGGATTTGCGCGAACAGAAAGAAAGGTCAAGGACCCCACACGTAAAATCGACGTGTGGGGCAACGCTTTATTTTTCGGCATTGCGGGCGTAGTAGCCCTTGCGCGTGAAAACTTTGTACTTCTTGTTGGTTAGTTGGAGTTTCAGTTGCCGATAGGTTCCGTCGGGATTGCTGTTGGTAGGGTAATAGCCGAGGGAATATTCGGTGCGCATTTCCTCGGAAATTTGATCGAACGCGCTTTGAAGTTTTTTTGGATTTGCGACGTCAATGGCGCGTCCGCCGGTGTCTTCCGCGAGGTGCTTCGCGACGCCGAAATCCGCGTGGTCGCTTCTATCGTAAACAACAAGAACCTGGACGAGCGTGTCGGCACGCTGCGCGGATTCGACGGCCTGATTGACATTGAAGTAGCTGCCTTGATCGGTTGCGTCGGTGAGTATGATGAGGGCTTTACGGCGCGATTGATCCTTCATTTCCTTGACCGCTGCGGCATAAATCGTGTCGTAGAGACGTGTGCCGCCGCGATATTGGAAGAACGGACCGGGCTTGGGTTTGCTGATGCCGGCGATGCCCGCCTGGGGGCGATCGATGGCGCGATCCAGAGTTGGGAGATCGTTTGTCCAATTGGAGAGCATGACGGCGTCAACATCGAAAGCGACGATGAAGGCTTTGTCGCCTTCCTGAAGAATGCGGTGCAGAAACTGACTGGCGGCCTTTTGCTCGTCGCCGATCATATTTTCTTCGCTGCCGCTGGTATCAATCAAAAGTCCGATAGAAAGTGGCAGAGTTTTTTCGTGGGAGAAGAATGCGATTTTCTGTTCGACTTTATCCTCGAAGATTTTGAAATCAGATTGATCCAGATCGGGAACATTTTCGTTCTGCTTGTCGACGACGCTGGCGTAAACGTTTACAAGGGGAACGCCGACGCGGATGGTTTGACTCTGGGTAGGCGAGCTGGCAGTGAGTTGAATCGGAGTGACGAGCGCACCGGCGGAGATGAGCGTTAGCGCGAAGAGTGCTGTGATGCCGTTGGATCGCATGTATCGCCTAATTTCCTGTGGTGCGCGCGTAATAGCCTTTGCGAGTTTGTGCTTTGTAATTCTTGTTGGTGATGTCCAATCTGAGCTGACGGAAGGTGCCGTCGGGCTTGGCGTTGGTTGGATAGTAGCCGAGAGAATATTCGGTGCGAAGTTCTTCCGAAATTTCGTCGAAGGCGGCTTGTAGGCGCTGCGCGTTGTAAACGTCAATGGCGTGGCCGCCGGTATTTTCGGCGAGATTTTTTGCGACGTTGAAGTTGGCGTCGCGTTTGCGACCGTAGACGACGAGCATTTGGATGAGCGTGTCGGCGTGCTGCGCCGATTCAACTGCCGCGTCAACGGTGACGGAACTGCCGTGGTCGGTCGCGTCGGTGAGGACGATGAGAACTCGACGCGCGGTTTGAGAGGGCATCAAGTTGTGAGATGCGAGATCGATGGCATCGTAGAGATGCGTGCCGCCACCGCCGCCGAAGCGTCCGCCGCCGCGGCCGGAGCGGGGAAATTGGCCAGTGGAGCGATTTCTGTTGGCGGCGCCGCCGGAACCGATGCTGGCGTGGCGAATCGCGCGCTCGAGTGTGGGCACGTCGCTGGTCCAGTCGGAAAGAACGGCGGTTCCGGAATCGAAGGCGATGACGAAGGCTTTGTCATCCGCGTGAAGAATGCGGTGAAGAAATTCGGATGCTGCCTGCTGTTCGGCGCCAATCATATTGGCCTCGCTGCCGCTGGTGTCGATGAGAAGACCGATCGCGAGAGGTAAAGTTTTTTCGCGTGAGAAGAAGGAAATCTTTTGTTCGACGTTGTCCTCGAAAATTCTGAAGTTATTCTGGTCGAGGTTCGGGACGATGGATTTCTTTTTGTCGAGAACAGTGGCGTAAAGATTTACGAGAGGAACGCCGACTCGGATGGGCTGGTCTTGGCGTGGCGATGGCGCGGCGGACTGGTTAATTGGCGACGCGAGCAGAGTGGCGGACGCGAGTGTTAATGCCAGCAGGCCGGACGTAAAGTGTGAGCGCAACGCTCGTGAGCGTACATGAATTTTGAGACGGAATTCAATTAGTGAAAAGGACATCCTAAATTGAAAGTTCTATTTCGGCTCTGGCACAAACACTCGAGCGGGGTAACGAAGCTGCGGAGATTTTGATTCCAGCGAGACGTGCAGTTCGTCGAAGGCGGCTTTTTTGCCCGGCTCAGCGTTGAAGGTGAGCGAGTATTGTTGATCGAGATCTCGCTGGATTTCCTGAAAGTAAGGACCGAAGGAAGGATCGGAGGCGAGTCCTTCGTAGAAGGCTTTTCCGCCAGTTTGCGTTGAAAGGTAGTTCAGGCCGTCCTGTCCTTTTGAAAGCATGAACTCAGTCACTGATGAGGACATAAAGGGTTTCGCGAAGATAGAATAAATTATGACGCCCTTGTCTTGTGCCGCATTGATTGCTTTCTCCATGGTCTCCCAATCTTCCGGGTTTTGGCCTTCTCCGATTGAGTGAATATCGACGCCACTGCTGATGAAGACCATCACGCGGCGGCCTTCTCTTGCGGGCCAGCCGCGCGCGAGATCTTCAATCGATTCGTATGGCGAATCATCATTGATTTGCACGCCAGCCGGATTTCGCAGCGCCTTATCGGCCAAAGCGTGGTCGGTAGTGGTTTGGAGAGCGAGCTGGATGCTGCCTCGATTTGCGTAGGCAACGGCCACGCGTGATCCCGCGGGAAGCGCAGCGATGAAATTGCGTAGCTCGACGTATCGCGTGGCCAGACTGTTGGCGAGAGCGTCATCAATTACGATTACTATGTCGAGTTTTGGATCGCTGGGATTTACGGGCTGCCAGGAAATTATTTGTCGAACCTTGTTATTTTGATGGACGACTACGTCACGGAGTGGAATGGGCGGCGGCGCGCTCTCGCCGTGGCCGAGCGCCGTGACGGTGACGGTAATTGGAACTGTGCCTTGACCGGCGTTCTGTGCGGGCGATGATGCTTGAGCGAAAACCGCGGTGGAAACTAATACGGCGAAGATTGCCAAAAGGCGAAGCTGCGGATGAATTCGCATAAGGCCTCCAAACAATTGGATGCGGCGAGGGCCAATGTGGATTGGTGGCAGTTGAAGAGAAACAACAAGGCGAGCCGGGCACGGGAGTGGAGGCTCGTGCGGGCTCGCCTTGTTGGTACTGAAACTTTAGAAAAAGTTGGACGGCAGAATTTTGGATTAGCGAACGGTTTCGGCGACGGCTGGGCCGGTGTGGCCTTCGATTAATTTCAGCGCGCGATGACGCCAAACGCCGAGGCTGCGGTTCAGGAAATGGCGGCGGTCCAAGAATGGCAGGACGGGCTGGCGGCGACTGGAAAGTTGATTGAGCATGCGGTAGATGCGTCCGTCACGCTGGGCATATTTGGTGGCGGTCAGAAGAGTTTCGACGGCATCCTGTTTGCGGCCGGCGGAGACATAGACTTCCGCGAGATTCAAATAAAGTTGAGGTTGATCGCGCTTGCCCTTGAGCGCGGCGGTGCAAAGTTCTTCGGCTTCGTCCCATTTTCTTTCGGCGCGGGCAAGCGTGAGTCCGAGATAGGAACGATAGAAAGGATTTTCTTCTTCGAGTTGGCTGGCACGGCGGATGTGCTGCAATGCTTTTTCGGAATAATCGTCGCGCAAGTATCCGAGAGCTTTTCGGAACTCGGCGAATGCTTCTGTGTCAATCATGTGGCCTCCGCGGGAATTGGAAGCAAGGGCGAGATCCGCGCGGAACCCGCCCCCAAAACGTACAGCGACAGTGAAAGCAGTTTATTTCGCGGGGGAGGCGAAAACTACTGGACAGGTGGACAGTCTTGGGACAGGCGAAAATATGGGAAATTAATTTCCACTTTCTTGCGTGCGAAAATGTGAAGCTAGGATTGACTTGTTTGGTGCGCGGACGTAGAAGGGGTGGGCGGATTGTGGGCCGTCGCCGGACGAAATTGATGGCGCGATTTGGGGCGCGTGATTGGCGGAAGCGGAGTAGATTGCGAAGAGAATCCCCAGGGCTAATGAAACGCCCTGGGCTACAGGGGCGGTACTCGAAGAGGTGACTGTATGAGTTTTGTGGCGAAGGAATTTCGGCGAGCATTTCGACGGTTCGGTGTAATCGCGATTGCGTGCGCATTCGCTGGGGGTTCGGCGGCGGCGCAAGGATCGATGTCGCTGGAGCAGCGAATTGCGGCGATCATGGCGCGGCCGGAATTCAAATACACAAGCTTCGGAATTGAATTTTATTCGCTGGATACAGGGAAGCCGGTCTACAAGCTGGACGCGGGGAAACTTTTTACTCCGGGTTCCACTACGAAATTGTTGACGGAAGGAACGGCGCTGGCGTTATTGGGCGCGGATTATAGATTTCATACCAAGGTGTATCGCACTGGGCCGATTGATGCTGACGGAACTTTGAAGGGTGATTTGATTTTGGTGGCGAGCGGCGATCCGAATTTGAGCGGACGTATTCAGCCCGACGGAACGATGGGATATACGAACGAGGATCATTCGTATGCGGGAAGTCCGGATACGAAAGCGGTGCCGGGCGATCCGTTGATGGTGATTCGCGAACTGGCGGCGCAGGTGGCGGCGCATGGAGTAAAGCGCGTCGAAGGGCATGTAATTGTGGATGCCACGTTATTTCGTGAAGGTGCCCGCGAACTGGGAACCGGCGCGGTGATTTCGCCGATGTCGGTAAATGATAATTGTGTGGATTTGAACGTGACGCCCGGTGCGAAGGAGAGCGATCCCGTTACGATTACAGTTTCGCCGCAGACGAGCTACGTACGATTTCTGGTGAAGATGACCACGGGCAAAACAGATTCGCTGCCGATGATGCGGTACAACTCGGACGATGTGGACGCCGAGGGAAAGCACACTGTGATTTTGGCGGGCAGCGTGCCGGTGGGCGGGCCGTCGATATTGTGGACGTATAAAGTGGCGGAACCGAGCCGGTTCGCGGAAATTGTTTTTGCAGAAGCGTTGAAGGAAAAGGGAATTACCGCGGAGTATCGGGTGGCATCAGAGAAACCGGATTTCGTGACGATGGCTGCTCAATACAAGGATGACTCGGTAGTAGCGGAGCATGTTTCGCCGCCGCTGTCCGAAGAAGTAAAAGTTACTCTGAAGGTGAGCCAGAATTTGCACGCGAGTATGACGCCTTCGATTGTTGGAGCGCTGGTCGAGCCGCCACACAAAGGAAATGGTTCGGAGCAGGCGGGCTATGACAAAGAGAATGGATTTTTGACGAAGGCGGGACTGGATTTGGCCGCCGCGTCGCAGGGAGATGGAGCGGGCGGTGCGCAGTCAGCATATTTCACACCGGATTTTGTGGTGCAGTATTTGACGTACTGGTCGAAGCGGCCGGACTACAAGATTTTTTATGATGCGCTGCCGATTCTTGGGCGCGACGGAACACTTTGGAACATACAGCCGGATTCGCCGGCGGTGGGAAGCGTTCACGCGAAGACGGGAACCTTCAGCGCGCCGAACGCGTTGACCAAGACGACGATGGTCACCGGCAAAGGGCTCGCTGGATATATGACGACTGCGAGCGGTGATCATCTCGCGTTTGCGATTTACGCAAATCATGTGACGGTGCCGCGCGATTTGCCGGACGCGTCGACGAAAATTGTGGGTCAGGCGCTGGGAGAAATTGCGGCGGCGGCGTGGGGCGACGCACGGGGCAAAGTTGACCTTAGCGCTTCCCTTGATCCTTCGTCAGGTGGGACCGTCGATTTTGTAATAGTAATTGATCCGCGCAACGCACAAAGTACCGCCGACGAATACGACATTTTGATTCGCAACGGCCACATTGTAGATGGGAGCGGAAATCCGTGGTACTTGGGC
>DASYNR010000176.1:0-1839 GCA_036008485.1 Candidatus Acidiferrales bacterium
GTGGCAATTTTCGCAGCAACTCTCGGCGCGGTTTTTCCTGACATCGATATCATCGACGAAATCGTTTCACCCGACCCGCTGGCCATCGTGAAATACCATCGCGGAATTACGCACTCTTTCGTCGGACTTCCATTTTTTGCAGCGCTTCTTGCCTGGCTCACACGCTGGATCGCGAGGCGTCGCGGAATAGAAACCCCTTCATGGGCGATGCTGACGTTAATCTACGGCATTGGAATAGCCAGCCACATCGTGCTCGACGGGATGACTTCGTTCGGCACGCGCATGTGGACGCCGATTTCACAACAGCGCGTCTCCTGGGATCTGTTGTTCATTATCGACTTCAGCTTCACCGCGATCATTTTGCTGCCGCAGATCGCGGCATGGATCTATAGCAACCAGGCGAAAAGCCGAATGCGCGCGGTCCGCATGTGGTTCCTCTTCACGCTAGGCGCCATCGGAGCGTGGACGGCCGCCGGTGCAGCCGGATTTCCGTTCCATCTCTGGATCGTCGCGCTAGCGAGCGCCATCATCACCGCATTATTTTTTGTTCCCGCAATGGGCGGCTGGGGATTCCGCGTTAAGCGTTCTTCGTGGTGTCAGGCCGGAATCTATGCCATGATCGCCTACGTTTTTGCTTGCGGCATCGCGCACCACGCAGCATTGCAGCGCGTAAAGGAATTTGCCTCCGCGAATAAGATTGCAATTGATCGCCTGGGCGCTCTCCCTCTTCCTCCCTCGTATCTTGATTGGGGCGGAGTGATTCGTTCAATCGATGGCGTCTATCAAGCTCGTTTTGATTTGCGAGACCCGGCACCGCCGGACTTTCATTTCGCCGCCGATTCCCCACCCGATTCATTTATTGCACGCGCATTGCAACTCCCTGAGGTTCAACTATTCTGGCAATTCGCGCGTTTTCCGGTGATTCACAGTTTCACAGAAGACGGCGAACATATTGTCGATATTGGCGAGAATCGCTTTGTAAATACGCGGCGCAAGGGGCCTCAACCTTTTACCTACCGCTTGATTTTCGATAGCTCCGGCGATCTACTTGAACAAGGCTGGCAAGCGGACGGAATGTTCTTGCGTCACATGCAGAGGATTTCGCCTCAACGAAGCGGAGAAACACCATGAAAATCCTGATCTTCAGCGACATTCACGGAGATTTGCGCGCGCTCGAGAAAATCGCAAAACAACCGGCTGACGTTTTCATCGCTGCAGGTGATTTATCGAACTTCGGTAAAATTCTAGATCGCTGTGGCGAAATCCTAAAGTCGCTCGGCAAAAAGGTCTGGGTATTGCCCGGAAATCATGAAACACAGAGCGAGATTCATTCGTTCTGCGAGCGTTATGGTTTTATAGATTTTCATCGCCAGATCCGCACGTTGGAATCCGCATCCGGTCCGACTCAATGGGCTGGTTTAGGGTACAGCAATATCACGCCTTTCAATACTCCAGGAGAGTACACAGAGGAAGAAATCAAAAAAGCTCTTGACGAATTTGATGGAATTAAGCCGTTATATCTAGTCGTGCACTTCCCTCCGCTCGATACCACTCTGGATGAATTTGCGCCTGGAAAACATGCTGGCAGCCGAACCCTCCGCGAGTGGGTGACCAGGAATCAACCGGCCTATCTCTTTTGCGGACACATCCACGAAACTGCCGGGCGCTCCGACCGCATTGGACAAACACAGTGCTTCCACGTAGGCAAAGACGGGTACCTGCTTGAAATTTAATGGGGCAGTTTTCGTCGGGAATTATTTCTTGTTGGCAGGATAAACAACGAGTTGCCGGCGGTCCCCAGCACCTTCGCTGGCTGTACGTACACCTTGCGCGCCGTTC
>DASYNR010000177.1:0-5364 GCA_036008485.1 Candidatus Acidiferrales bacterium
TAAAGGCCCCGCATCTCCGATGCGCCCGGACGTGCTGAACGCCGTTCGCGATATTACAAATACCATGTGGCCGGGAGTGGCAACACTTCCGATCATGGTAATGGGCGCCACCGACGGAAGATTTCTCCGCATCGCCGGAATTCCCACCTACGGTGTGCAGGGATTTTTTATGGATCGCGACGACATCCGCTTCCACGGACGCGATGAGCGGCTCGGCGTCGAGAGCTATTACGAAGGACAGGCGTTCTTGTATGAGCTGGTGAAAAGATTGGCGAAATAATTTACATGTTTGAAAAAAATCTTCTCGCGGGACGCACAATCTTACTTACTGGCGGCGGTACGGGTCTGGGACGCTCCATGGCTCTGCGTATGGCAGGCCTGGGCGCGAAACTCTTTCTCGTCGGTCGCAGAGAAGATCCTCTGCGCGAAGTGGCCGCAGAAATTCGCGCAGCGAATGGCGCATGCAGTTACGCCACTGCTGACGTCCGCGATTACGCCGCAGTGGACGCCGCCATATCCGCCGCCGAAAAAGAATTCGGCCCGCTGGATACGCTCATCAACAACGCCGCGGGAAATTTCATCGCGCGCACGGAAAAAATCTCACCCAACGCATTTTCAGCCGTCGTTGGAATCGTGCTGCACGGAACATTTCATTGCACGCAAGCCCTCGGCAAGCGATGGATCGCCGCCGGAAAATCTGGCCAGGTGCTGAACATGTGTACGACGTACGCATCCGCGAATTGCGGCTCGGCATTTGTCGTTCCGTCGGCGTGCGCGAAGGCAGGCGTGCTGGCTATGACGACGTCGCTCGCCATCGAATGGGCGCGCTACAACATTCGCCTGAACGCGATCGCGCCCGGCCCATTTCCAACAGAGGGCGCGTGGTCACGCTTAATGCCCAGCAAGGAATTTGAGGAGCACGCGCGCAGCACGCATCCGATGAAGCGCTTTGGCAAGCACGAAGAACTCGCCGATCTCGCCGTTTTTCTACTCTCGAATTCCGCTGCGTACATTAATGGTGAATGCGTGGTAATCGATGGCGGCCAATGGCTGCGCGGCGCCGGAGAATTCAACGATCTGGTGGATTTGCCGGACGCCGCGTGGGAATTGTTGGAGAACGCGCGCAAATCGCCGCCCGCGAAACAGCCTTAGACCTAACATTTCCGGCGATTTTCGCGCAGGTTTCGCCACCCGGCTCTACTAGTACTTCTGGCCGCGTAATCGTCACCCCCGCTTTACACTCCGCTTGACTCGAGCGTGCTAACATTTTCTTGGGAGAGAATTGTGCCATTGCATAAATGGCACAGAAAGACATTCGCCATGCGAAACTTCAAATTCGTGAGCCAACGAAAGCCGCGCACCGCCGGATTTTCTCTCATCGAATTGATGATTGTTATCGCAGTGATCCTGATTATCGCGGCGC
The DNA here is from genome assembly GCA_036008485.1 of Candidatus Acidiferrales bacterium. Taxonomy (GTDB): domain Bacteria; phylum Acidobacteriota; class Terriglobia; order Acidiferrales; family UBA7541; genus DASTCZ01. The sequence continues at coordinate 1,424 of DASYNR010000177.1, forward strand.
TGGCAATTCCACAATTGCTGCGCGCGCGAATGTCGGCCAATGAATCCGCTGCGGTTTCCGCGCTGCGAACGCTGGCTACTCAGGAAGTGAATTACGACTCGGCGTGGGGACCCGGATTTTCGCCCACGCTTGCCGCGTTGGGTCCGCCAACTCCCGGCGCTTCAGCGTCAGCCTCCAGCGCGGATTTAGTTGATCAGGTCCTCGCCAGCGGATTGCGCGGCGGATACCAATTCCTTTATACGCCGCTGATTCCCAGTGGCGGCACCACGCCAACCGGATACACCGTGAACGCTAATCCAATCAGCCCCGGAATCACGGGTGAATGGTTTTTCTATCTCGATCAATCAAATGTGATTCGCCAGAACGATGGCTCGCCCGCTTCGGTAACATCCTCAATTCTGAATCACTAAGAAGCCGGAAGACGATTCACCAGTTTTCGTAACCTCCTCCCGCTATAAGTACGCCTTCCACCAAAAAGTAGAAATCCATCCGTGACTATTTGACATGGTGCGCGTCTATATATAGCGTAGCCGTATATGGAGGCTATAACCAGAATGCAACCCGAACTGAAAAAAGGAACCGCCGAAGTGCTGATCCTTTCGTTGCTCGAGGATCGCGCCCGGCATGGCTACGAACTCGCGAAGCTGATCGAGAAGCGTTCGCGCGGCGTACTGGAATTTCATGTGGCGTCGCTCTACCCAATGCTCTACCGCTTAGAGCGGCGCGGATGGATCGAAGGACGCTGGCTGGAAAAAGCCGGCCAGCGCCGCCGACGTTTTTACAAATTAACCGCCGCCGGCCGCCGCGCTCTTCCGGAGCAGCGCAAGAGCTGGCGCGAATTTATCCGCGCGATCGAACGCGTAGCACAGGTCGGAAATGCGTGATTGGAAACAATATGTCCGCGAGCATTTGCCGCCGCTTGGACTAAGCGGCGCGCGCGAACAGGAAATTACCGACGAAATCGCGCAGCAGCTTGAAGACGCGTACTCGGAAGCAATTTCGCGCGGGAGTACACGCGAGCAAGCCGAAGCGCATGCCGAAGCGCAAATTTGCGATTGGAATCTATTGGCGCAAGAAATCCATCGCGCCGAACATCCAATCACCCACGAAATCGCAACTCGAGCGCCCCAGCATTTGCGCTCCGCCTTCGACGAAGAGAATTTTCGCAAACGCAGAGGAGGGAATGTGTTCGCCGATCTCTTTCAGGATTTGCGCTATGCGTTGCGCATGCTTCGCAAAAGTCCCGGATTCACCGCCATCGCCGTGCTCACGCTGGCGCTTGGGATTGGAGCGAATACCGCGATTTTTTCGGTGGTGAATGGCGTGCTTCTGCAACAACTTCCTTTTCCTCAACCCGGCCGCGTGATGATTTTGCATCGAGACCAATTCAGTTCGATCCCTTATCTCGAATATCTGGATTTGCAGACGCAAAATCAATCCTTTGATCCGATTGCCCTCAGCCGCCGCGATAGTTTCAGTCTGACGGGATCTGGCGACGCCGAGCGCATTCCCGTAAGAATGATTTCCGCGGATTTCTTTTCCATCCTGGGAATGCAGCCGTTGGCAGGCCGCGTGATTCGCGCCGATGAGGATCGTCAAGGCGCCGCCCCGGTTGCCTTGTTGAGCGAAGGATTGTGGCGAAGAAAATTCGCGGCTGACACAAACATTCTGGGAAAGAGCATTTCGCTCAACGGCCGCGATTACACGATCATCGGAATCATGCCGGAGATTTCCAAATTCTTTTCAAAGTCCGACGTCTATCTTGCAATCGGACAGTGGGCACAGCCGAGTTTCTACAGACGCGGATACGGTTTTGGAACCGTCGGCATCGGCCGTCTAAAGCCCGGCGTTTCGTTGCTGCAGGCGCGAGCGGATCTAACACGTATCGCGAAAAATCTTGCCTCGGCATATCCGAAGGAAGACACGGGGCTGAAGTTTTCCGCGATTTCGTTGCATGAATCCAGTGTGGGTGAACTGCAGCAAACTTTGCTGCTTCTGTTTGGCGCGGTTGGATTTGTCTTGCTCATCACCTGCGTGAATGTTGCAAATCTTTTGCTGGCCAGAGCCAACAGTCGGAAACGAGAAATCGCCGTACGCATGGCAATGGGCGCAAGCAGATTCAGAATGATCCGGCAATTGTTGACCGAGACAGTGCTGCTCGCCACGCTCGGCGGAGCGTTGGGTCTTCTGCTGGCGATGTGGGGCACGCGGGCAATTCTCGCGGTGGCGCCGGAGGGACTCGTGGCAGTGGGCGGTGCGGCGCTGGATGCGCGCGTGCTGATTTTCACTTTATTAATTTCCATGTTGACCGGCATTTTCTTCGGAATCCTTCCGGCTCTGAAAACTTCGCGCCCTGATTTGCAGAAGACATTAAAGGAAGGCGGAAGAGGATCGACCGGCGGTCACCGGCGCGTGCAGTCGTTGTTGATTGTCTCCGAGGTCGCGCTCGCGATGGTGCTTCTTGTAGGAGCAGGCTTGATGATTCGGAGCCTGACACGCGTCTGGGCTGTTGATCCGGGTTTCGATCCGCACAACCTGCTGACATTTTCGATTTCGCTTTCTCCCACAAAAGCTACAAACGGGGCGAAGGCAAAAACGACGTATATGCAACTCTTGGAAGGTCTCGACAATTTGCCGGGTGTGGAATCAGCCTCGGTAAATTTCGGGAATTTGCCGATGACTGGCGATTCCGATATCCCGTTTTGGCGTGAAGATCAGAAGAAGCCCGATTCGGAAAATCAAATGCCAGATGCGATGTGGTACGCAGTCAGCCCGGAATACCTCTCCGTGATGAGAATTCCGCTTCTTCGCGGCCGGTTCATCACTTCGCGCGATGTTGAAACAGCGCCTGCTGTCGCCGTGATTGACGAACGAATGGCCCGCAAACTATTTCCAAATGAAGATCCACTCGGCAAGCAATTGCACCTCACGTTTTTTGAAGAGGTCGTGCAAATTGTCGGAATCGTCGGCGATGTGAAACACAATGGCTTGGCTGCTACAGCGGATGATGAGACTCAATTCCAACTCTACATGCCTTTTCGCCAGGTACCGGACGCTCTGATGCCGATACTTGGCAACAACGTCACCACTGTTTTGCGTACTTCGCTGCCGCCGCTCCAATTGGTTTCCACTGTGCGTCAAGAAGTGAAGGCCGTGGACGACCAACAGGTAATGTACGGCGAAAATACGATGGACAAAATTTTGGAAGGCTCGCTCGCGTATCGGCGCTTTTCAATGTTGCTGATGGGCGTGTTCGCGGCGCTTGCGTTGCTGCTCGCATGCGTCGGAATTTATGGCGTCATCTCCTATCTCGCCGGCCAGCGCACGCATGAGATTGGAATTCGGATGGCGTTGGGAGCAGAGCCGAGACACGTGCTGCTTCTGGTGTTGTCGCGCGGGATGCTGTTGCAACTGTTGGGAGTCGGCGCGGGAATTGCAATCGCTGTGCCGCTGATGCGGCTGCTTTCCAGCATGCTTTTCGGCGTGAAGCCGACGGATCCATTCACATTCGCGGGCGTCGCGGCACTTCTAATTGTTGTGGGTCTGCTCGCTTGCTATGTCCCGGCTAGACGTGCGAGCCGTGTAGATCCGCTAGTGGCTCTGCGATACGAATAGCATTTGGCAAAGGATCGGATTTATGGCGATGCGCGATTGGAAACAATTTGTTCGCGAACATTTGCCGCCGCTCGGTTTGAGCGGAGCGCGCGAGCAGGAAATTGTCGAAGAAATTGCGCAGCAGATTGAAGACGCGCACGCCGAAGCGATTTCGCGCGGTCTTACATACGAGCAAGCCGAAGCGCACGCCATCACACAGATTCCTGATTGGAATTTATTGGCGCGGGATATTCAACGCGCCGAACAACCCATCAAAACCGAAATTACCGCTCGCGTGCCGCAGGATTGGCGCGAAGCAATGCACCAAGAAAATTTTCGTAAGCGCC
>DASYNR010000178.1:0-11497 GCA_036008485.1 Candidatus Acidiferrales bacterium
CGATTTCGGCGTTGACGTGATGCATCTGAATCTGCACAAAACATTTTCGACTCCGCATGGCGGTGGCGGACCGGGCGCGGGGCCGGTAGTGGTAAAGAAAATTCTGGAACCGTTCCTGCCTGTGCCTGTGGTGGTGAAGAAGCCGGATGGAACATTGTCGCTCGATTTGAACCGGCCGAAATCGATAGGACGCGTGCGCGCATTTGTCGGAAATTTTGGGGTGCTGGTGCGCGCGCTGGCTTACACGCTCGCGTATGGGCCGGGAATTCGCCAGGCGACGGAAGATGCAGTGGTGAACGCAAATTACATTCGCAAAAATCTCGAAGGCGTGTTCGATCTTCCCTACTCTTCGCCATCGATGCATGAAGTGGTTTTCAGCGACGCCAAGCAAAAGAAATTCGGCGTGAACACGATGGATATTGCGAAGCGGCTGATCGATTACGGATTCCATCCCTACACAACGGCGTTTCCGCTAATCGTGCCGGGCGCATTGATGATTGAGCCGACGGAATCGGAATCGAAAGAAGAGTGCGATTTGTTTATTGCTGCGATGCGCGCGATTGCAGAAGAGTCGGCGGAAAATCCAGAACTGGTGAAGACCGCGCCGCATTCAACGCGAGTGGGAAGATTGGACGAAGTGGGCGCTGCGCGAAAACCGATTTTGCGATGGAAGCCGAATTCGACTAACGAGAACTGTTAGCTAGCCGCAACAAATCAATTCCCAACACTTCTACTGGCTTAGACGCACCGACGAAATAAACTTCTGAAAAACTGGATCGTAGCTATCGTATTCGCTAGCCGGAGCAGCGCATACAAAATACAGAATTCCTTCCGGCCGAACTACCGTGACGAGCCAATCAGTTTCGAGTCCGCCGAGCGGCGATTCGCTCGTCATACGGACGGATAATGCAGCCTGTCCGTCGACTTCAATCCGTTCGCGTGCGCCGGATATTTTCAAATTCGGGCTTGACTCTTTCAACGTCGCCACCAATTGATCGGTAGCGGCATCAAGCGCGACGTGCGGCGAAGTTGGTTGCGAATCGACCGATGATTTCACAGGCGCGTCGGATGTTTGCGGTTGAAAAATATTGACGAGCACTCCGCGCGCGAATGCGGGATCGTCCTGCGAGTCAGTAGCGGCATCGTCGGGCGGAACAAAACTGGCGGAATCGCCGCGTCCCAAAGCTTCCCAATCGACAGGATATTTGGCGGCGAATGTGTCTCCGGTATAGCTCTTGACGTTCACATCATCCGCGGAGCCGCGACGCAGCGTGGGCGGCGCATCTTTCGGATCGATCTTTAGATTGGAGTCCAGATCTGCTTTCAGCTCCGGTGTAGCAATCTTCACATCGTTCACAGACGCTCGGAGGGGTCTTTCAGGGACGATTGGCAGTGAAAGAACGTAGCGGCGAATTTCGCGGAACTCAGGTGAATCAACTTTGGAATCTTTCGGAGCGCCGCCCATCTTGTCAATTTCTTCGTCCACGCGTTCGATGCGGCGCTCGGGGACTGGATGATCGGCGAAGAGCGCGGCGACGCGGCCCTTTTTCTTGCTGTCATTTTCGGCGTTCTCAAAAAATTGCGCCATGGCGCGTGGATCGTACCCGGCGTCGTAAAGAATTTGAGTGCCCAGAATATCGGCCTGCGTTTCCGAGGTGCGCGTATACTTCACCAGCACCGAACCGGCGATCACGCCTCCGCCAAGTTCGGAAGTAATGGAGCTCACCGACCCGCCGCCGACCACGCCGCCGAGCATGCCGAATAGCCCCGAAGACATTTCCTTCCGCGTGGCCTGGTTTGTGCCATGCCGCAGAGCAACGTGCGAAATTTCGTGGGCCATCACGCCGGCCAGTTGCGCTTCGTCGTCGGCATCTTCAATTATTCCGCGGTAGATGTAGACCTGTCCGCCGGGCAGCGCGAATGAATTTAGTTGCTTGGAATTCACGCAGTGAAATTCGTAGGGAAATTGTGTCCCGGGAGCGAATGCGGCAATCTTGCGTCCCAGCCGATTCAGATATCCGTTCACGCGCAAATCTTCGAGCATCGGCAACTGCGCTTCGGCGGTAGCCGAAAGGCGCTTGCCCATTTCAATATCCTGATCGGGCGAAAAAATATTCCAGCCGGACTTGAGCTTGGTGCGATCCTCGCCGTGAAGCGGCGACATCATCACAAGCATGGAGATCGCACACCAGGCCGTGGTGCGGCGTGCGAAGTTATGGCGGCGGGCTGCTTGGGTTAGGCCGGGCTGCATTCCGTCTCCCACGGACTTGGAACTCATTGGCGGGCGAAGGGATGCCCGCGCTTGCCGTGATTCTTTAGATGTGCGGCGGCGCAGAACGGTTAAGTAATTCTTCGCCGTTCCTAGTATGCAGCTACCTGCCTTAAAAATACAGAAAATATGGTGGATGGAGAGCGAAAGAACTCAATTTCTAGCAGATCGCGCTTTTGAACGGGAGCGAACGCAAAAAAAGGCGAGCCCCGGCAGAAATCGCTGAAGGGCTCGCCATTGACAATACTTCGTTACTTCGTGCAATTACTGTTAGCGTTCTACGTCGTTCTTACGCCGGTTGTTTGAAAGCCGATTCGAGGTAACCGGGCTGAGTACGTGACCAAGTGCTGCCGAAGGAGCCTTCGCTTCGCGGGCGGATACTGCGGACGGCGCTTCTTCCGCTCGTCCGCCGTGCGCTACCGCTGCCGCGCTTGAGAAACTTGGCACCAGAGTGAGCGGAGCCGGAATCACGGCGCCTTCACCTTCGCGCTCGAAAGTTAATCCACCGCGCTCGGCATTCCAATCGATGCAAAGCACATCGCCCAGTTTCACTTGTTCAGTCGCCAGCAAATTCGCCAGCGGATATACAAGGTGTCGTTCGATGGCGCGCTTCAGGTGACGTGCGCCATAACGCGTGTCCGTACCTTCTTTCAGCAAGAAGGTCTTCGCGGCCGGTGTTAAACGGAACAAGAATTGTCCACGCGCGGTTTCCAGTACGCGGCGCTGCACTTGTTCCAACTCGATTTGCAAAATCTTCTCAAGCTGTTCGTCGCGAAGCGGATGGAACACGACAACCTTGTCCAGCCGGTTCAGGAATTCCGGCGAAAATTTCTTTCGCGCGGCCTCCACGGCGGTGCGTTCAACTTTTACGTCGAGCCCATCGTTCGGTTTGTGGCAAGGCTGAACGAAGCCCATCCCGCCGGTCATTAATTCTGTTATTTCGCCGCCGCCTAGATTCGACGTCAGGAAAATTACGGTCTGCGAAAGATCTACGCGGCGGTTATCTCCGAGCGTCAGCGTCGCTTTGTCCAGCATTCCGAGGAGCAATTGCCACAACGCGTCGCTGGCTTTTTCGATTTCATCGAACAGCAAGAAGCTCAGCTTCATATCTTCGCGGTGATACTGAGACAACGCTTCCTGCGTGATGAGCGGATGCGTCTCGCGGTGGCCGAGGTATCCCGGAGGCGAGCCAATCAACTTCGCAATTTCGTGCGAGTGCTGAAATTCGGCGCAGTCAACCTTAATAACAGCGCGCGGATCACCGAAAAGAATTTCGGCAGCAGCTTCCACGATGCGCGTCTTCCCGGAGCCAGTCGGCCCAAGGAAAAGGAAGTTGCCAACCGGGCGTCCCGGCGAATTCATTCCGGCCGAGAAGACCTGGTAAAGGTCGGTGACGGCGCGGACGGCTTCTTCCTGTCCGACGATGCGTGCGCGCAGCGCGGAATCAAATTCCTGCGATTCCAGACTGCGAAGTTGAGGATCGAGTACCTGTGTGCGGCTGGTCATATGGTTACCCTCTCATCCGAATATTCCGTTCGCCCGGCAGATCGCGAAATTTGGCCTCTCGAAATTGGTCCAATTTCACGCCGACGGTCGACTGAAGCAATCGAAGCTGTAAAAGTATTTCTCCTGTAACGTCGTCCGACGGCTTCGGATTCGGATTTGACGTGCCGGACAAAACAAGTCCGGAAGGAAAAAGATCGGCCAGATCGAGATTCAGCGAGCGCAGAGAATCTAGAAGCCTCTGCACCGATGCCGACCGCGCGTCAAAAAGTTCAACGCGACTATTCACCTGCTCGCGAAGCGCGCGCCAGTTCAAATTTAGAAAGGGGTGCTGGCGAGTTACCTGGCGTACCACTTCGTCCGTGATCCGCGGGCGGTCGCCGAGCTTGGCCAAATGAATCTGCCTGACCTTTCCGCGTTGGCGGACGTTGTGCACCAGATAGTAGGAGTTGCCTTTGCGCCGCAAGAAAGCCATAAAAAACGCTCCTCGTATGAGCGTCGAGACGTAGTGTACGTACGGTGCACTACGGCCACAACTGGCCTGGAGTACAGGTTTTTGCGATTCGCGGCGTACTGGTTAACTGGCCCGGTGGGACCGGCCATCGGGCGAGTAGGCCGGCGAATTGTGGCGGTTCCTAACGCTCATCACTTAACTGCTCTCCTGTTTTTCTGCTTCGTGCCGTTACGTTTTCGTTTTCTGAACTTCATTGTCGCTTGCCCTTCTACTCTGCTATACACATTGGATGCGAATTAGTTGCGGAAATATGCCTGAGTTGCTTTGCACTCGCAAAAATTATTTATAGTTTTCGTGGAACTTATAACTGAGATGGTTGAATTCAACCAGTCGATCGCTGAAATGGGAAGGAACTAATCCACGTGAGTACCAAAACTATCGACTTTGCGACAATCATGGGAACTACTTCCCCACGACAACCGAGAAAAAACTCACGCAAACCGTCTGGCTCTTGGGACGTGATTTACAAATTTGTGCGGCAGATTCCGCGCGGCTCGATAATTACTTACGGAGGCGTGGCGAAGAAGATTCGGCTGCGCGGCGGGGCGCGGGTAGTCGGATATGCGATGGCAGCAACTCCCAAAGGTAGCGGGGTTCCGTGGCATCGAGTGGTTGGCGCTGGTGGAAATTTGCGTTTGAACGAACCACTGGTTAGTTTGCAGAGGAAGTTGCTGGAAGGCGAGGGCGTGACGTTCGTCGGAAAGCGGGCGGATATTGACCGGCACTTGTGGCGGAAACAGAAAACCCGCCGGGCACAGAAGAAGCGATAGGCGGGCCTTGTGGCACAGTCCCGCAGCCGCGGGACTGTGCCACTTTTCTACCTTCCGTTAACTAAGCCAGTGGCCCGTAAAACTTCCAGTTGGTTTGCCAATCGCGCTTCAGCGGAACATTGGCCACGGCAGCTCGGACCATTTCAACGGGAATATCACCTTCCCGATATATCGCATCATGAAAATTCATGTTGGTCATCTTGCCGGAATCCACCAACTCCTTGTGCAGGGAGTGGAATTGCAGAGCGCCGAGCATATACGCGCACTGATAAATCGGCTCGTAGGATCCATTGAACGAGCGGCGCACTTCGCCTTCGGCGTTGGCGCGTTCGTGACCCACTCGATCAATCAGGAAATCCACGGACTGCTTCGCCGTCCACTGGCCCAAGTGGAAATTCAGCGAGAAAATAATTCGCGCGCAGCGGTGCATGCGCCAGAAAAGCGCGCCGACGCGTTGCTCGGGTGTATGCGTGAAGCCCAGATCCCACATCAGCATTTCCCAATAGAAGGCCATGCCTTCGCTCCAGAACGCCGTGCTGAACGCGCGCCGGTAAGTGCGATAGCGCTGAGACATATATCCCTGCATGTGATGACCGGGAATTAATTCGTGGAAAACTGTATCGCGCGAGAAAAATGTATTATTCCCGCGCATTACTTCAAGACGTTCTTCGTATGTCTGCGTGCTGGCGGGCGAAGAAACTTGAATAGTGTCTCCGCCGGTGAAGAATGGGTTCACGAGCTGCATCTGCGGAGTCATCGCTTCCTCCCACCAGTCTTCCCGCAATAACGGAGGAATCGTGACGAGCTTGTGCTCGTCAATAAACTTCATCGCCTCAGCTTGCAGATCGCGCACCAGATAAATCATCTTGCCGGGATCGGCATAATCGTTCTTCACTTTTTCTAGAGCTTTCTTCCAGTCGTTTCCAAATCCCATTTCGCTGGAAGCGCGAAGCATTTCTTTGTCGCACCAGGCGAATTCCAAATTTGCAAGTTTGATGAGATCTTCCGGCGTGTAGGGAATCATGTTGTAGCGCAGCGCTTCGATGAGTGCGTCGCGCCCCGCTGGGCCGATGCCGGTTAGCGTGTCTCCAGTGGCTGCGGGTACCGCGAAACCACCGCCGCCGCCGCGCCCGCCACGCCCGCCGCCGCGTCCTCCGAAGCCGCTGGCGTCGCCACCTTCTGGTGGAGTGATCCCCGCCGCCTTCAGCAGATCGGCGAGATGCGCGCCGAGCGCGGTGTCAGCCTGCTTGTAAACGGCGTCGCACCACCACGAAAATTGCGGATCATATATGTCGTAGAAGTTGAACCAGACGCGCAGCGTGCCGCGAAGTTGATTCACGCGCGTGGCCGCGTGAGCGCAGATTGTCGGAGATGGCTTGGTTCCCTTTGCGAGAGATGCCTGCGCGGCGGCGATATCTGCGACGATCTGAGTGAGCGTGCCTGCTGTTTTTTGCGCATTCAAAGTTTCCATACGGCGGCGCGCTTCTTCCAGCCCGATAATTTCTGCCTGATAGGCTACGAGCGGCACGATTTCCGCGTCCTGTTTGTCTTCAACTTGAAGTTGCCGGTGCGCGTGCTGCAGGTTATTTCTGAATAGAAGATAGTCAACTTTACCGCTCTGGCTGAGCGCATCGAAGTCCGTTGCGTCGAGCAACTTAAATTGTTCGGCGTAAAATGTTTCGAGCCTTTTTCGGCGGATTGCAGCACCGGGTTGAGAGAATAGGCGGGTGATATCACGCAGATCCACGTCGGATCGCTCGATCATCGGGCGTAGCTCGCTAGTGCCAATATCAAAGAGCGTTCCATCGGTGGCGTGATCGCAATTGCACGAGCCGTTCGCAGCCGGAGCGGCCGACGTTGACGCCGACATTCCTGCCTTCGGCTTTTGTAGGGCCGCGATCGAACTCACGTCGGCAAGCATTCCGCCGCCCAGCACGACCAGCCCGCTTTTCAATATATTTCGACGATCCGAAATTCCCATGAAGCCCCCTGGCTTGCGTTTGTCTTTCATTGCAGTGCTCTGGCCGCGCGCCGATTCGTAATGCAGGCGCATCGTATTCCGAAACTCCCGCCGCAACAAGTGGTCGAGCATTTCAAACTCAGTCGACTACTACCAGACAGCGTTGCCTGATTGCGCCGTGCACGCCGGATTCGCGTGAGCGCCGCCGACTGTGCAATAATCCAACACTCACAAACGTGGCAAACCATATCATTGAAGTAGAAAATCTGAAGAAAAGCTACGAAGCCGTTGAGGCGATTCGCGGCATCAGCTTTCATGTGGACGAAGGCGAAGTGTTCGGCCTGCTTGGGCCGAACGGCGCCGGCAAGACTAGCTGCGTGGAAATTCTGGAAGGCCTGCGTACGCCGGATGCCGGAACAGTTTCCGTTTGCGGAATGAATCCCCAAAGCGGCGGAAATGACTACAAGCAATTGATCGGCGGCGTACTGCAATCAACTTCCCTGCCGGAAAAAATGCGGGTTCGCGAAGCGCTCGATTTATTTTCTGGTTTTTACAATAAGCGCCGCTCCGTGGACGATCTGATCAATCGATTCGGCCTGAAGGAAAAACAGTCTGCGTTTTATTCCACGCTCTCTGGCGGACAAAAACAAAGGCTTGCTCTGGCGATGGCGCTGCTGAATGAACCGCGCATCGTTTTTCTGGATGAGCCGACGGCGGGCCTCGATCCGCAAGTGCGACGAGAAATTTACGACATCATCGAAGAATTGAAGCGCGAGAAGAAAACCATCCTTATCACCACACATTATATTGAAGAAGCCGAGCGGCTTTGCGATCGCGTCGCGATCGTGGATGTTGGACGCGTGATCGCCACCGGCACACCTCGCGAATTAAAGCAGTCATCTGCCGGAACCACGCGAATCGAATTGCGATTGGCACGCCCGGATGATGCTGCTGTTCTACAACAACTTGACGGTGTGGCCGATTGCCGAGCGTTTGAGGAATATTTTGTAGTCCATTCCAAGCATGTGCCCAGCACAATCGTGGCAATCGTAAAACATTTGGAAGCGACCGGAAACGAATTGGCCGGACTGGAGATTGCGACGCCTTCCCTGGAAGACGTTTTCATTGAGTTGACCGGCAGGAGGTTGCGCGATTGAAAAACGCCATTGCACTAACTATTAATCGAATCAAACTTGCGCTGCGCAATCGCCTGTTCATGGTGTTCAGTTTGATTATGCCGATGATATTTTTATTTTTATTCCTCGGCGTTTTTTCTGGCGGCGCTCCGGCCGCGATGCCTCCGCTTCTTGCTCAAGTAGTGGTGATTACGGTAATGGGAAATTTCTGGGGACTGAGCGTTCAGCTCGTGACCTATCGAGAGCAAGGAATTCTCCGCAGGTATCGACTGGCGCCGATCGGCCCGGGTGCGATGCTGGTCTCGAGCATCATCGCGAATTATGTGATGACTTTGCCGACGATTGCGATTGAGTTCGCTGTGGCGCACTACATTTTCCACATGACCATGTTCGGCAATATTTTTGGCGTGTTCGTCCTGTGCTCGCTGGGAATTATCAGTTTCGCGTCGCTGGGACTGATTATCGCCAGCGTGATGAACACGATGCAGGAAACCCAGGTGATCAACCAGCTTATCTGGCTGGCGTTTATTTTCCTTTCCGGCGCAACATTTCCTCTGGTGATGTTTTCAAAATATATTCAGTACGCCGCTCTTTTTCTGCCGGCGACATATTTGGTGGATGCAACACAACGCACGATGAATCAGGCCGTCAGCTTGACGAGCCTGGGCCCGCATTTGCTTTCCTTAATCGGTACGGCGGTGATTGCGTTTGCGCTGTCCGTAAAACTTTTCCGCTGGGACGCAAGCGAAAAAGCGACGCGCAACGCCAAATTATGGGCGCTGGCCACAATTATTCCGTTCATTTTGCTGGGGACCTGGGAAATTAAGTACGGCCAATTGCGCAGAGACGCGCGCGTAACATTCGATCTGATGCAGCAGCAGAAGCCTGGACATCCAACTAAAGACGCGCACTAGCAATACCTTGCAGATGCGATAACGCCAGAACTCGCCTCCGCATCGAGATCCATCTACTAAACCCTTCATATCCAAGAATCACCGCTGAGGTATACTCCCCCGCAACTACGAGGTATCCGGTGAAGCGTTCCAAAGGTGTGACGATCAATGCGATTGTTCTGCTGGTGGCCAGCGCGGCAGCATTCATTGGTCTGCTGTTCTTGCTGGTAAACGGCATATGGTCCGCCGCAGCGCTTCCGCCTGAGGATTCGCGCGTTGCTGCCATATTCACAAGCTTCTTGGACGTAATTCTGATGGCATTCAGTTCCTGGGGCGTTGCGACCGCGATTGGTCTATTGCGTCTGCGCGCCTGGGCGAGAACCTGCAGCGTCGTTTTTAGCGCGCTGATCTCCTTGCTCATCGTGTTGTCGTTTCTTATTTTCGGCGCGATGTTGCTTGCGACGAGGAACAGCGCGCCGCATCCTCAGATCGGCTTCACCACGATTGCAATCGCTTCGAGCTACGGGTTGATTGCGATCTACTGTGGATGGTGGGCTTATTTTTTCCAGACGCGCTTCGTAAAACAACAATTTGGCGTGAAAGAATATGTCCCTGGTGTTGCCGCCCCGGTATTTGTCCCTCCGCCTCCAGCGCAAATTATCCTGCCGCCAGTTGCCGTCGCCTCGGCAAAGCCATCGGGACGCCCCGTCATTATCACTATTATTGCGGTGATGTTTTTTATCGGAGCCGGAGGCCTTGCGATTTCGTTGCCAGTTTATCCAGTCCTGCACACCCCTGTGCCGTTTTTTGGATTCCTTCTTTCGGGATGGCCGGTACCATTCACAATGTTGGTAATCGGAACCTTATCCGGTGCTGCGGGAATCGGATTGCTTAAGATGAAATTGTGGGCACGCACGCTGTCGATTTATTTCTTGGCCTTCGGCGTGCTGAATTCTCTGGCGACGGTGCTTCGTCCCGGATCGATGGCGCGCCTTGAAGATGCGATGGTGGTTATGCAGTGGAGCTTTGTGCCGAGTCAGCCGGGCATGGAATCACTTCAAGCCACAACCCGCGCAATGTTTCAGGCATGGTTTCGTATCTTCATGCCGGCGTCGCTTATTTTCGGCGTAATTCTTGGAGTAGCACAAATTTGGTTTCTTGTAGCGAGGAAACAAGCATTCATCGACGCCAATCAATCTCCTGCTGTTAATTCCTGAGGCGATCCAAATTGGCGGCGAGCGCCCCCGTCCGTCATCAAATCACATCACTGCCCGCGAAACTCCGTGTGCTATAATCCGCTTCGGATCGATTGATCCAGTTTCTTCCGTCGCACACAGCGCAGTGTCTTGAAATTTAATGTCTTGAAGTTCTTTCGCGGAGCGACCCGATGAGCATCAAAGCGACCGAAACAATTTGGCACAATGGAAAATTTATTCGTTGGGACGACGCGAAGATTCACGTTCTTTCGCATGTCGTCAGCTACGGCTCAGGCGTTTTCGAGGGCATCCGCTGCTACAAGACCAAGCAAGGTCCCGCGATTTTTCGAGTGAAGGAACACATGCAGCGCCTGATTCATTCGGCGCACATTTACCGTATGGATCTCGGCTACACGCTGGACGAACTCTGCAACGTCGGCGCTGAAGTGATTCGCGCGAACAACATGCAGGAATGCTACTTGAAGCCGATTGCGATGCGCGGATACGGCGAAGTCGGCGTGAATCCGTTTCCCTGCCCCGTGGAAGTCTATATGGCGTGCTGGGAATGGGGAAAATATCTTGGGCCCGAAGCGCTGGAAAAGGGCGTGGACGTTTGCGTCAGTTCATGGCAGCGCATGGCGCCAAACACTTTGCCGGCGATGGCCAAGGCCGCTGGAAATTATTTGAACTCGCAGTTGATTCGCATGGAAGCAATGGCGAATGGATATGTGGAAGGCATCGCGCTCGATACCAGCGGATGCGTCAGCGAAGGCTCCGGCGAAAATATTTTCCTGGTGTTGGAAGGAAAAATAATTACTCCGCCGCTTTCCGCGAGCATTCTTGACGGCATCACCCGCAAAACAATTCTCACGTTGTGCGATGACTTGGGAATTCCTTGCGTGGAACAACAAATTCCCCGCGAAATGCTCTACACCGCGGACGAAGTTTTCTTCGCCGGCACCGCCGTGGAAATTACACCGCTGCGCTCGATTGACCGGATCACTGTCGGTAAAGGTTCGCGCGGACCGGTGACGAAGCGTTTGCAGGACGAATATTTCGCAATCGTTTCCGGTGAAAAGGCGGATCGTCACAACTGGCTTACGCCGGTTTCAGCGCCGGTTGCGGCTGTACGATAACGTCCGGCGGCGCGGCACAAATTTCTCTTGCCATTCACAAACCTTTCTTGAACCTCGCCCGCGCATTAGTATAATGCGTCTGCCGTTCCGCACCCGCCTCAGGAGGGCGACCAATGTATA
>DASYNR010000179.1:0-3806 GCA_036008485.1 Candidatus Acidiferrales bacterium
GACGCTTGCGGGAACGCGCGCGGCCATTCGGACTGTGATTCGCTATCGCAACGGCGTCTTGAATGGGAAGGGTGCGAGCCTTCTAGATGGCTACATGGAAGACCTTGCGACCGACCGCATTTATCGTTTGATGATCGCGCAGCGATTACACCATTCGAGCAGCGTAGAGATTCTCGACGAAAGCGGTACGCCAGTGCGGCACACAACGGAATTAATCAGCCAGCTATTTGACGAAGAGCTCGGGCGCCTGCTCGGCGAGCCGGCAAATGTAAACGATCCACAAGCCGCGGCCTCACTCCGCGAGGCGCGTGGCTTGAGCGCGGAAATGATACGGCGGCAGGAATTCAATCCGGCCTAGAGAGTGGCGCAATTCATTCTTTATTAGAGCGAACTTCGGACTGAGGGCCGCGAATTTTCGCAAGGAGATATGCATGGCATCGAACGGAACGAACGGGGCCAACGGAAAAACAAAACATTCCCACGAGGATTGGTACACCAGTTCACGGTGGTCGGGCGTCACGCGTCCGTATTCATACGATGACGTGCTGCGGTTGCGCGGAACGATCCAGATTGAGTACACGCTCGCGCGGCTTGGCGCGGAGCGGCTGTGGAATTTGATGCACAGCGACCCGTATGTTCCAGCGCTAGGCGCGATCACTGGCAATCAAGCGATTGAAATGGTGCAAGCCGGCTTGAAAGCGATTTACGGATCGGGCTGGCAAGTGGCTGCGGACGGCAATACGGCGGGCGACGTTTATCCCGACCAGAGTTTGTATCCGTGCGATTCCGCGCCGAATCTTGTGAAGCGCCTCAACCGTGCGCTGCTGCGCGCGGATCAGATCGAATCCGCCGAACGGAAGCCGACCGGAACGTATTGGTTCGCGCCGATCGTGGCAGATGCGGAAGCGGGGTTCGGCGGTTCGCTCAACGCTTACGAACTGATGAAAGCGATGATTGAAGCGGGCGCGGCGGGCGTTCACTTTGAAGACCAGCTTTCTTCGGCGAAAAAATGCGGGCATTTGGGCGGCAAAGTGGTTGTGCCGACGCGGGAGTTCATCGAGAAGCTGACGGCGGCGCGGCTTGCCGCGGATGTTTGCGGCGTGCCGACGATTTTGATCGCGCGCACGGACGCGAACTCAGCGGGCTTGCTGTTGTCGGATGCGGACCCACGCGACCGCGAGTTCATTTACGGCGAGCGCACGCCGGAAGGTTTCTACCAATTTCACGGCGGGATCGACGCGGCGATTGCCCGCGGCCTCGCCTATGCTCCGTACGCGGACATGTTGTGGTGCGAAACGTCCACGCCCGATCTTGGCGAAGCAAGGAAATTCGCGGACGCCATTCATGCCAAGTTTCCCGGCAAGCTGCTGGCGTACAACTGTTCGCCATCGTTCAACTGGAAGAAAAAGCTGGACGACGTGACGATTGCAAATTTTCAGCAAGAGCTTGGAAAAATGGGCTACAAATTCCAGTTTGTCACGCTAGCGGGATTCCATGCGCTGAACATGTCTATGTTCCATCTGGCGCGCGGATATGCGAAAGCCGGCATGACGGCGTATTCGAAACTGCAGCAGGAAGAGTTCGCCGCGCAAGAGCTGGGCTACCGTGCCGTCACGCATCAGCGATTTGTGGGCACGGGTTACTTCGACGAAATCGCGCAAGTGGTTTCCGGCGGCGCGACGTCCACCACGGCGTTAGCCGGTTCAACGGAAGCTGCGCAGTTCCACGTTGATGATAATGGGCACGTCGCACACGTGGCCGTGGAGTCCGGCTCGCAAGCCGCCTAAGCTTCGCCATTTAATTTTATCTCTTCGGAGAGAAGCAAAAAAGGGGCCCAGCGAAGGCCCCTTTTGCACTTTCAGTTTCGACTCGTATTCAAAACGCCGATTCGTCAGTTGGAGCCGCTGGGATTTGTGGCCTGATTGGTGTCTGCACTCGCCGCTTGGCCGATTTCCAGATCGTATTTTTCTCCGGTGAAGAAAATCTGCGCGAGGGATTGGCTCCCGTCTTGTGCCGGCTTCAGCGCGTAGCCGTCCTGTCCATTCGCGGCGCCCTGAGAAACGATTCTGGCGGACACGCTGGCCACGGTTTCCTTTCCTTTAAGAATATTTACTTTTACCTCGGGACCCGACCCACTCCATTCACACTTGTAGTCACCCGGGGCCAGTTGCTTGCCCTGGACTGTAACGTTTTCATACAAATGAAGCGACTTCTTGACAGTGGTTCCCGCGAAGGCGCTGACGGACAGCAATAAAGAACTTCCAAGCAACAGCGTTGAAAGTCTCGACACTTTCATATACAACTCCCCTTTTTCTTCTCCGAGAGCTAACGCGCGAGAAAAGACGGTCTCGCCCGCGGAGGCAAATGATTTTTTACTTCATTTAGTTGGATGGATTGTGGTCCTAAGCGGGTACATCGTTGAGCGAAGAATTTAGATTTATCCCTGATGACATTTTTCATTGCAAGCGCTTTTCTGCAGCGGCTGCATGCGCGCGGCCTCGGCGCCCTGCCCGCACATCCAGACTTCATGGACTGATCAAGCGCTCGTAGAGAGATAAAAGGGGCCCTTGCCGGACCCCTTTTTGCATCTTCGGGCTTGGTTCGCATTCCGAAAGGACGATTTTGTCAGTTCGGGCTGGTTGTGGCTGCGGCCGGCGCCGTGCTTACGCTTGTCCCTTGGCCGATTTCGAGATCGAATTTTTCCCCGCTAAAGAAGAGCGAGTTGAGAGAGTGGCTGCCGTCTTGTGCCGCCGTGGCTGAATAGCCGTCTTGTTTGTTCGGAACTGGCACAGAAACCACTCGCGCCGTTACACTGGCTACGGTTTCCTTGCCTTTGAGAATATTCACCTTTACATCGGGGCCAGTGCCGCTCCATTCGACCTTATACTCGCCGGGCGCCAGCGACTTGCCATCGACAGTGACGCTGGTATCGATATGGAGCGTTTTCTTGTTGCCGTTACCTGCGAAGGCGCTGGTGGATAACAACAACGAACTGCCGACCAACAAAGTGAAGAGCTTGGTGACTTTCATGTGCAACTCCCTTTTCTTTTCTCCTGGCGCTGGAGCGTTCGAAATAACGCCCCGGCCTGCGGAGGAATTCGACTTGGTATTTCTCTTATTTAGATGGCGCCGGCCGCCAACCGTTAGAACTCTGGAGGCTGCAAAGTTTGTTTTGGGCGCAGAAAATAATTTCATGGTCGAAAGCGGATGGTTCTTCATTTGCGCTTTGCTGTAGATTGTTGCTGACATATTAAGAGATTTCCCTTGGAAGGGCGCCATATGACAGTTTTGCAACAATCGAAGGAAGATGAGATCACGGTTAAAGAAAAAGTTGACGCGTTGGATTGGATGGCTGTGGAGGAGTCGCTCTCTGCGCGAGGGTACGCGGTAACCTCTCCGCTTCTCGCGGCGGAGGATTGCGCAGAACTCGTTGCGCTATACGGCGACGAGAAACGATTTCGCAGCCACGTCATCATGGAGAGGTATCGATTTGGAATTGGCGATTATAAATACTTCGATAACCCACTGCCGCCAGTCGTCGCCAGTCTCCGGACTGTGGCGTATCCGCATTTGGCGGCGATTGCGAATCGCTGGGCCGATAAGCTTGGCGAACGCCGCGCGGTCTATCCGGTAGCGCACGCCGAGTTTCTGAAAATATGTCACAAGGCCGGGCAGAAAAAACCGACGCCGTTGATGCTTCACTATGAAGCGGGCGGTTACAATTGCATGCATCAGGATCTTTATGGCGAAGTAAGTTTTCCTTTGCAGATGGTTTTTCTGTTGGGGCAAGAGGGGCGCGATTGGGA
>DASYNR010000180.1:0-13684 GCA_036008485.1 Candidatus Acidiferrales bacterium
GCGGAGCGATTGCGCTTGGACATCCACTGGGCTGCACCGGCGCGAAACTTACGGCATCCGTCCTCCGCGAACTGGCGCGCACCGGCGGAGAATATGGAATGGTCACCATGTGCATCGGTGGCGGAATGGGCGCGGCCGGAATTTTCCAGCGCGTCAGCTAAAGGCGCTTGCGCCTAAAATGTCGTCTTGCGTTTTGTTGTAGTCTTTATTTCACGCAGATTTGAAGTGTCTACGTGATGAGTCTCGCGGGAGAAAGTATGGATCGGACTGACGAGAAAACCGCTCGACTAAAGAAACGTGCTCCAGTAGTCGTTCATGTGATAAACGATGCTCGTCGCCGTTATCCGGAATACAGTGACGAGGGGCGGAAGGAACTGAAGAACACAATTGGCGCCGCAATATATTACCTTCCAGGCTTCCCTGTGAACCAGAAAAGAGACGACAATGTAGTAAACCACCATACTTACCCGCGGGCGAAAGCAGCCCTAAAACTTCTCACTGCGAAGGAAGACGTCACGGTCGATAAATTTTGTAAAACGTATAAGAATCTCTACGGCAAGATTAAATATATTACGGAAGAAAAGCACAAACGTTGCAACAAAGAGAAGTTTCAAGCGAAAAAGTCGCACCACAAGACATATGAGGAAAAACGGAGGCCTAAAAAGACAGCCTCCTGAGCATGCCCAATTGTTGGAAGTCGAGTTAGGCTGGTCGTTGAGTTACTTCTTCGTGGCCATTACTTTGTATATTAATTTGAACGGCGCGCCTCCAACTCTGAAAGATTCTTCGGTCTGCGGCTCCTTTCGCGTTTATTTCTGCGCCGGCTTCCACAAACCAACCGTATTTCCTTCCGGGTCCTGCATCCACGCAAAAGTTCCCGTCGGAATCGGCACCGGCGGCACCAGCATCTTTCCGCCCAGCGACGTAGCCTTGTCGAGATAGGCCTGCACGTCATCCACTTCGACATAAAAAATTGTGTAGTTATGCGGCTCGTGGCCAAGCGCTGTGATGTGTCCGGGAATTCCACTTCCCGCGCCGGTATCAATCATCGTGGCCGGACCCATCTCCGCCATTTTCCAGTCAAAAAGTTTCGCGTAAAAATCGGAAGTTGTTTTCTGGTTGCGGCATCCAATTTCAAAATGCACAACTGGGCGTCCCATGTTTCCTCCTCAGGTTTCGCGTCATCAAATTTGCGCGTCCAGATTGCGCGTCGCGTCTTCAATCGTCAACCGGAAAAACGCGCCGTTCGACAAACCACTCCGAATTGCCACCGCCGTATCTTCCGAGTAAGATTGTTCGACGGATATCCGAGCGGAACCAGCAGCTCGAACGCGTATTTCCCGCTCCTCGACGTATTTCCGAAACATCGATCGTTGAAATGAGAGAAATTTAATGGCGCCCAACTCGTCCTGGTATTTTGCATACGGCAGCAACCTGAGCCGCGATCAATTCCGTTCGCGCGCCGGCCAAATCATCGAAGAAATAAACGGCCAGCTGAAAAATTACGAATTGCGCTTTAATAAAAAAGTGCGCGGCGGTTCCGCGGCGGCGAATGTGCAGCAAGCGCCCGGCAAAACTGTGCATGGAGTTCTGTATCGCATTCCGGAATCCGCGTTCCGCAACATCGATCGCTACGAAGGTGTGCCGGAACATTATCGCCGCATCGAATTGCGCGTTACCGCGGCCGATGGACGCGAGTTGAGCGCGCAGGTTTACATCGCCAGCAAAGTGGAAAAAGGTTTGAAGCCCACGCCGCATTATTTGAAATCCATTCTCGATGGCGCCGCCGAACACGGTATGCCCGATGACTACGTGGCCGCCGTCCGTGCGGAAGCCGGCGCGCGCGAAGTATCGTCGGAAAGTTAAATTTCGTCCTATAATCTCCCGGTGCCGTCGTTAGCCGATGACGGAAGCGTCGACCCAAGGGAGAACTCGTGGCCACTTCAACAACTTCAATCAGCATCACAAAGGGCGGCAGCTTTTTGCTGGATCAAACACGCCCCGATCAAATTTTCACTCCCGCCGACATCACCGACGACCAGCGCCTGATTGGCCAGACCGCCGAAGAATTTGTGATGAAAGAAGTGTTGCCGCGCACCAAAGAACTCGAAGAAAAAAAGCCGGGCCTAATGGTCGAGTTGCTGAAGAAGGCCGGCGAATTGGGATTGCTGAGCGCCGGAGTTCCGGAAGCGTACGGCGGTGCGGGCCTCGACAAAATTTCCGTCACAGTTCTGACCGAAAAACTTTCCGTCTATGCCGGATTTGCCGTCACGCACGGAGCTCAAACGGGTATCGGCACGCTTCCCATCGTTTATTTCGGCACGGAAGATCAAAAAAAGAAATACCTGCCCAAGCTAGCCACAGGTGAATGGGTCTCCGCGTACTGTCTTTCAGAGCCGCAAGCTGGGTCCGATGCGCAAGCCTCGCTCACTCGCGCCGTCCTATCGCCCGACGGAAGGGACTGGATCCTGAACGGCCAGAAAATGTGGATCACCAACGGCGGCTTCGCGGACGTCTACATCGTCTTCGCGAAGGTGGATGGCGAAAAGTTTTCAGCGTTTATCGTCGATCGAACTTTCCCCGGATTCACTGTGGGCAATGAAGAACACAAAATGGGAATTCACGGCAGCTCCACCACGCCAATCTTCATGGAAAATTGCAGAGTGCCGAAAGAAAATCTTCTGCACGAAATCGGACGCGGCCACATCGTCGCATTCAACATTTTAAATTCCGGCAGATTTACGTTGGGTGCTTCCTGCGTCGGCGGCTCGAAACACATTCTGGCCACTGCCGCCAAATATTCAAAGGAACGCAAAGCCTTCGGCAAATCCATCGGCGAATTCGGCATGATGAAAGAAAAGCTCGCCGAAATGGCCATCCGTATTTTCGCGGTCGAATCGATGGTCTATCGCTCCGCGGGCATCATCGAAACCGCAATGGCCGCGCCTTTGTCCCAAGGAACAAATGCTGCCGATGGAGCCGCCAAAACTCAGCACACCATGAAAGTGCTCGAGGAATACGCCATCGAAAGTTCCATCGCGAAAGTTTACGGCAGCGAGATGCTGAACTTTGTTGTGGATGAGGCGGTTCAAATTTTCGGCGGCTACGGATTTCACGAGGACTATCCGGTCTGCCGCGCGTATCGCGACAGCCGCGTTAACCGAATTTTCGAGGGCACCAACGAAATCAATCGCATGTTGATTTTCCAAATGTTGATGAAGCGCGCCATGTCCGGCGCACTGCCACTGATTCCCGCCGCCATGAAACTCGCGGACGAAGTTCTCGCCGGCCCTTCCTTCCAGGAAGTAACGCAAGGCGTGCTCGCCGAAGAAATGCGAACCATCGCGAACTGTCGAAATATTTTCCTGCAAGCCGCAGGCGGCGCAGTCCAAAAATTCCGCGAGAAACTTGCCGAGGAACAAGAACTAATTGCCGCGCTCGCAAATATCGTAATGGAAATTTACGCGATGGAATCCGTTCTGCTTCGCGCGCAGAAATCCGCCGCCGCTCGTGGTGCGGAAGCGGCAAGCACAATGATTGACGCCGCCCGAGTTCTAATTCACGACGCCGGTGGCCGTGTGGAAGAAGAAGCGCGTCGCGCGCTCGGCGCAGTTCACGAAGGCGACATGCTCGCCACGCAAATGGCCGTGCTGAAGCGATTCGCCAAGCGCGCACCCGTCAACACCATCGGCCTGCGCAGAAATGTTGCTGCGGCCGTTCAGTCCGCGGATCGCTATCCGTTTGAAGGTCGATAGCCGTAAATTCTTTCTACGCTTCAAGTTTTCAGAGAATTAACAGAAGCTTCATCCGCCGTTTTGGCCTCGTAGAGTATTGTCCTAGTTGAAATCCAGTTTTTCCCTGATTCCCGAATTGGGAATTTGCTAATAGAGTCCCATTACTACTATGTCCGACGTACCGTTGAGAACGCACACGCGATGGAGTGTAATCGACTTCGGGGGAAGCTTTCCGCCCGCCATGCGCATCTCATCTATTAGATTGACAGGGGGAATTCAAGTGGAGATCGTAGGCAAGAGCGAACCCGAAGCCTCAACAAAAGCACGCGAACTCGCTGCGCCAGGGAAGGCAGGCGTAGCAGCCTGGAAGATATATGCCGCAGTTGCTGTGGCACTCGCAATCGTCTGGCAATTTTATTATTTTCGCGAGCTAGCTGCGGCGCTGCTATTTTTCACAATCATATTTCTGGTGCTCGCAGCAATCGGCGGTGCAATTTATTTGATCGGCCGTATCAGCCAGAAAACTTTTTCAATCGCCGAACCGGCCGCGCGTCGCGGACTCGTTTACGCGGAAGTCATCAGCAGAAAGACATTCCACCGTCCACGCTCAGTGCCTGTCCCGTAATGGCACTGGCCTGATCGGAAACGATGAACGCAGCGGCGGCCGCGATTTCGTCGGCCGTTTGCGGACGTCCCTGCAAAATTCCGTTCAGAAATTCTTTGAACATTTCTCCGCCGTCGCGCCCAGTTCGTTCTGCCAGTTTGCGCCCCAACTCTTGTGACATTTCTGTTTCCGCAACTGGGCCGGGAAGAATCGCATTTGCGCGCACGCCGCGCTTCGCTCCTTCCGCCGCAGTTGTGCGCGTCAGTCCCAGCAGACCCGCCTTCGCCGTTGCATAAGCTGCTCCCCACGGAAACGCCGCGCGTGCGGCAACGCTCGAAATATTCAACACGGATCCGCGCCCGTGCGTGTACATCGCCGGAAGCACGGCCCGCGTCATCAGGAATGCGCCGCGCAAATGTGTTGCGATCACGCTATCCCATTCTGTGGCGGAGATTTCTTCGATTGGCTTCACCGGCCCGTAAATTCCCGCGTTGTTCACCAAAATATTTGCGCCGCCGAATTCTTCGCGCGCT
The DNA here is from genome assembly GCA_036008485.1 of Candidatus Acidiferrales bacterium. GTDB lineage: Bacteria > Acidobacteriota > Terriglobia > Acidiferrales > UBA7541 > DASTCZ01. The sequence goes on from DASYNR010000180.1 coordinate 4,872, forward strand.
ACTTTCAAAATCAGTTCGGAATCCTCTTCGCGGGAAACGTCGGCAACCACCCACGCCGCGTCTCCTCCAGCATCCGCAATTTCCTTCGCAACGCTCTCAAGTTGCGCCGCCGTCCTCGAAGTAATCACCACCGACGCGCCTTCCGCCGCAAATCTTCGCGCAATCGCGCGCCCGATTCCGCGTCCGCCGCCCGTCACAATTGCAACATCATCCGCCAGCATCATTTGAATGTACCTCCTGCGTTAGAGTGGGCAGATCAGCAATCGACAGCATAACATCCGCCGCAAGTGCGCCGCTAACTGCAATCGTCTCAAGCACTTGCCCAGTTCTCAGCCCGCCAATACACCTTCCGCAAAACGGGAATGACGCGCAAGCCGGATATGCTGTATCATATCTTTTTTGGAGCTAAGCCCGAATGAGCGAATCGCTGGTTCATCTTTCCCGCAGCAATAGCGGCCCGTCCGCTAACGGCAAAATGCTTTTGCGCGTACGCCCTCGCGGATTCTGTGCCGGGGTGGTGCGCGCCGTGGATATCGTCGAGCTGGCCCTCGAAGTTTACGGGCCGCCGGTCTACGTCCACCACGAAATTGTGCACAACCGTCACGTCGTTGAGCAACTTCGCCAGCGCGGCGCGATTTTCGTCGAAACGGTCACTGAAGTTCCGCACGCCGCGGTTCTGATTTTCAGCGCCCACGGCGTTCCTCCCACGGTCCGTGATGAAGCCAAGGAACGCGAGCTGCGCGTTGTTGACGCCACCTGCCCGCTTGTAACCAAAGTTCATCTTGAAGCGTTGCGTTTCGCGCGCGAAGGCCGCCAAATTATTTTGATTGGCCACAAAGATCACCAGGAAATTGTTGGCACGTCCGGAGAAGCGCCGGATCAAACCGTCGTCGTGGATAGCGTAGAAGCCGTCGACAAATTAAATGTCGCCGATCCGGAAAGCCTTGCCTTTCTTACTCAAACAACTTTGAGCCTCTACGACACGCAGGAAATTGTTGCGCGTCTTCGCGAGCGTTTTCCCAGCATTCAAGGCCCGGCGTCCGATGATATTTGCTACGCCACGCAAAATCGCCAGGAAGCGGTCGAGCGCATGGCGCAGGACGGCGTGCAACTGATTCTCGTCGTCGGTTCGCCGAACAGTTCCAATTCCAATCGTCTTGTGGAGGTTGCCGTCCGCGCCGGAGTTCCCGCGCGCTTGATTGATGACGCCACGATGATTCAGGAAGAATGGCTCGTGGACGTGAAGCGCGTCGGCCTCACCGCCGGAGCGTCCGCGCCAGAAGTTTTGGTTGAACATGTAAGCGAACGCCTCGCCGGCCTGGGCTTCACCGACCAGCGTGATTTTGATTTGATTCGCGAAGACGTTCGATTCACTTTGCCTCCGGAGCTTGCAGCGGTTGCGCCCGGCGGCCGGCGAAGTTAAGCAGTAGTCGCAGGGGCTACTCAATTGCAAGCCACAGTCCCGAAAATTCGGAACTGTGTTACTGTCACGCATCAGTAAGCACGTCTGTATCTCAAGCTCGCGCTTTTTTGATCGACACCGCATTTTGCGAAGGAGTTCCTTTGGCCGTAAAGATTGTTCGGCAACCAAGGAAGATCGCCATCATCGGCGCGCCAACCAGCGCCGCCGCTCTCGCGCCCGGTCATGAGCGCGCTCCGGCCGCATTGCGCGCCGCTGGAATTGTCGAACGTTTGCAGGCCGCTGGATTTGAAGTTACCGATATGGGCGATTGCAAAACGCAAATTTCCCAGCCGGATCCCGACCATCCTCGCGCCAGAAATATTCCGCCGCTCGTTGCCGAGCTGAACGAATTGCGTCCGCACGTGGAAGTTGCCGTGAAAAGTGGCGCGCTTCCGCTGATTCTTGGCGGCGACTGCAGCATCGTTCTCGCCACCGTCGCCGGAGCACGCAGATATTATCGTCACGTCGGATTAATTTACGTGGATCGCGACGCCGACATGAATGTTCCCGCCACCACGCCTTCGGGAAATGTGGACGGCATGGTGGTCTCTCATCTAATTGGACGCGGCGCGCCCGAATTGATTCGCTTCTGGGGCGAACCGCCCCTCGTTCGTGAGCCGGATATTGTTTTGTTCGGCGTGGATCGTCTCGATGCGCCGGAGAAAATTGCGCTCGATCGTTCGCCCATCCGCCGCTATCTTGGCGAGGATATTCGCCGCACCGGTGTCACCGCCGCTGCCGAATCAGCTGTCGCCCGTATGCAGGGCGGCCAGCACGAATTTGTTTTGCATTTGGATGTGGACGCAATTTCCAGCAATGAATTCAGCGCCGCAACTTACGCTGGCCCCGATGGTGGCATGAGCCTCGCCGACGTTCAAAAGGCGATGGCGATTTTCGCAGCGCGCCCGAACATGCTTGCGCTCGAAGTGGCCACCTATAATCCAACGCTCGATCCTGATGGAAGCGCCGCAAAAGTTTTGGTGGAATTGTTGGTGGGTATACTAACCGTGCGCCTCGCTGCGCTGGAATCACCTGCCGAAACCGCAGCCGAAGCAAATAATCCAGTATCCGCGCCATCTAGCGAAGCGCGGCCACCGGAAGCTCACGTTGAGACATCCACTCCGGAACTGCCCACGGAGGAACCTGCGCCGGCCGCTGAACCAGAAATTTCGGACACGAGCGAAATTCCCGACGCATAGCAAGTAGCACCGGCACTCCTGCTTGTCCTGAGGCACTCGAAGGGCCAGTACCGGTTTCCCATCCGCACCGCATTCGCAATATCCACCAAAGTCCTTACGGTTTAATTTCGATCGGCGTTCCCACCGCAACTAGTTTCCAAATCTCGTCGATCTCTTCGTTCGTCACCGCGATGCATCCCGCGGTCCAATCCATTTGCCGGTGTAGCGCGCCCAGGTAGCCATACTTCGCGCCGATGCCGTGAATTTCAATTTCTCCGCCCGGATCCACGCCAAGTTTTCGCGCACGTTCTTTATCCGCAGCGTTCGGATACGAAACGTGCAACGCCAAATGAAATTTACTTTGCGCGTTCTTCCAGTCGACTGTGTAAAGTCCTTCCGGCGTTTTGTCGTCGCCAACGCGCTCTTTGCCGCCAATTGGATGCGCACTCAGAGCAACTTTATATGTCTTCAAAACTTTGCCGTTATTCATCAGCGTCAGCGTCCGCGTGGATTTCACAATCACGATGCGATCCGCTTTCGTCCCCGGCGCGGAAGTTTGTGCAATTGTTGGCGCAGCGAATGCGAGCGGGAATAGGACGAGCAGAAAAAGTATTAGGAAATTTCTGTAGGCGGGGCTACGCGGCATTATCATTCGCACCCGGGCAAAGATACAGCGTATGGGCGGAATGGATGCTCGTCAACAGCTCATTTATTGTTCGGCGCCGATTAATTTATCGCGGCACAATCGGCGGTACCGGTGGCTCATCGCCATCCCAGCCGGGCGTGTATCCGTAATGCGAATGAATCTGGCTTGCCCAGGTTCGGTCCGTCATGTCCGGCCATTTATCTTTGTCGAATCCCGGAGCATTTTTCAGCCGGTCCTGATCGATATTCAGAACGGCGACTTTGTTGTCCACATCAAATCCAATCGCTTCAAATGGAATGGCGAAATTTTTATCGCCCATTCCCATAAATCCGCCGAAGGACAGAATCGCGTACGCCACGCGGTCGTCTCGGGAATCGATTACCAGATCTTCCACCTTGCCAAGATCTTTTCCATCGCCGTTGACAACTTTCGCTCCCAGAAGGGATTTTTTCACCACGATGGTGTAAGGCCCTCTCGCTTGTTTTGTCGCTGTTGACATGGAATCCTCCTGCACGAAATTCACAATTCTCTGAGCGTATTTTGCTTTCCGAAGCGCCACACGGCCATACACGATTGACTGGAGTCTGCCGCCGAAGGAACCTTAGATTTGAAGTAGGGAATTTAGGAAAGAAAAACATCGGAAGCAGTCCCGCGGCCGAGGCGCGGGACTGAAATGGAATTTGATGACGTAAACGAAAGCAGACTGGTGCAGGGCGTCGGAGTCGAACCGACAACGGGGAAAATCCCCAGCGGATTTTAAGCCCGCCGCGTATGCCAATTTCGCCAGCCCTGCACCGGCTAACGCGGCAATCAAAGAATATCACGCATTGCGCCGCTTTCCGTATTCTGTTGCGGCGTTCGCGCGTGAAGGAAATCTCACCGCAGGTTATACTCCGTGTCGTTCGGTTTAACGCCGAAACATCGGAGGATTCGCGTGCGCTTGTCCGTCATTTCATTCGCTGTGCTCGCCCTTGTCGGCGCCATCGGCTCCCAGTCTCCTTCCGCGACGCCGCCCGACGCGGTAATCGATAACGACTACGTTCGCGTTTTCGTTCAGCCCGTAGATTCCAGAAACGTCGCACTCTCGCACAAATTTGACGCGCTCTGTATCAGCGTCTTTGCCGCCGCGCCGAAGGTTCAACACAATAAGAAAATTCCTGATCAACCTCTTCCGTACGTGCAGGCCGATTACTTTGACCGGCAAGAACAGCAAATCATGGCGATTCCGATGGAAAGCGACCCGATAAAATCAATTTGGATCGAATTCAAATCCGAACCTCCGCAATCGGCATTCGATCGAGACGCGGTCAAGCTCGACCCGCGGCACAACCTGGTGCTCTTTGAGAACACGCATGTCCGCGTCGTCCGCGTCCACTTCGGCCTCGGCGAAAAAGGCCCGGTTGTAGACAAGCGCCCCCGCGTAATTATTTTGCTGAATGATATGCACGCCGACGTAGCCAGACATGAAGGCGACCCACCATCAGCTCGCGACGGCAAGGCAGGTGTAATTCAGTGGAGCCTCGGCGGCAGCCAGGCCACCATGAATCGCAATGAAACCGTCCTCGATAACATCGTCGTCGAAATAAAAGGGAAGTAAGTCCTTTGTGTAGACCGGGTTCGCCGAACCCGGGGTCCGTGAATCTATCCTCAGCCGGATCGCGTCTAATAGTTTCGCGACAATAAGCTATAATTGCATCGGAGGCAATTCAGAGTGGCTACCCCTATCACGCATTCCGCCAGCGCTGCGCGCGGCGCGTTCCGCAATGAAGTGATTCTCGATTTCAGCAAGGGAGAAAACGCCGCGAAAATGCGCGAGGCGATTGCGCAGGTGCGCAAGCAGCTCGGCCGCGAATATCCTTTGATCATCGGCGGCGAAAAAATCACCACCACGGAAAAAATCAAATCCGTAAATCCCGCGAAGCCTTCGGAAGTCGTCGGCATCCATCAGAAAGCGGGAGCCGAGCACGTCGAACCCGCCATGCAGGCCGCCCAGAAAGCATTTAAATCCTGGAGCGTTACGGGATGGGAAGATCGCGCCAGTATTCTTTTCAGTGCCGCCGACATCATCCGCAAACGTCGATTTGAATTCGGCGCATGGCTTGTCTTTGAAGTAGCTAAGAATTTCGGCGAAGCCGACGCCGACATTTGCGAAACCATCGACTTCCTGGAATTTTACGGCCGCGAAGCGCTTCGCCTTTCCGCCGCTGAACCTGTCGTACAACTTCCCGGCGAACGCGACACGCTGCAATATATTCCTCTTGGAGTCGGCGCGGTAATTCCTCCGTGGAATTTTCCCTGCGCAATTATGGCCGGTATGACCACCGCCGCAGCCGTCTGCGGCAATACCGTAATTCTGAAGCCGTCCAGTGATTCGCCAACGATCGCCGCGAAATTTATGGAAGTCCTGGAAGAAGCGGGCATGCCGGTCGGCGTAGTGAATTTCTGTCCCGGTGCAGGCTCAAGTTTCGGTGACGCCATCGTAAAGCATCCAAAAACACGCTTCATCGCTTTCACCGGATCGCGTGACGTCGGCCTCGGAATTCATGAACGCGCTGCAGCTCCGCAAAAAGGACAAATCTGGATTAAGCGCACCATTCTTGAAATGGGCGGTAAGGACGCCATCATCGTGGACTCCGAAGCAGACGTGGATTCCGCCGTCGAAGGCGTCGCACAATCCGCCTTCGGATTTCAAGGACAAAAATGTTCCGCCTGCTCTCGCGCCATCGTGGACGAAAAAGTTTACGATCAATTTGTCGAGAAACTAAAAGCGCGCGTTGCGAAAATTGCGGTCGGCGATCCCACGGAAAACGCCACCATGTGCGCGGTAATCAATGAAGCCGCTATGAAATCCATTCTCAACTACATCGAAGTTGGCAAAAAAGAAGGCCGTCTTTTGAACGGCGGCGGACGTGACACCAAAGCCGGTGACGGTTATTTCATCCAGCCCACAGTAATCGCCGACGTCCCGGCAACTTCTCGCATTTCGCTTGAAGAAATTTTCGGCCCGGTCCTCGCCGTCATCAAATCAAAGAATTACGACGACGCGCTGGCCATCGCCAACAACACCGACTACGGACTTACCGGTGCTGTCTACACCAAGTCAGTCGAAAAAATCGAACGCGCTAAACACGAATTCCACGTCGGTAATCTCTACATCAATCGCAAGTGCACCGGCGCGATGGTCGGCGCGCATCCCTTCGGCGGATTCAACATGTCTGGCACCGATTCCAAAGCCGGTGGCGCCGATTATCTCTACCTCTTCACCCAAGCTAAATCTATCGGCCAGAAGATCAGCTAACACGTAGCGATATACGCCACCGACGAATTTAGGAAGCGTCGGTGGCGTCTTTTTTTGCTCGCCTCGCATTTTTGTGGGTTGTATCTTCAGCCGCGACTTATCTCAGCTAAAAAAATTGGGCTTTAGCCTTCAGCACAACTCGCGGGGCTAGCGCGCGATTTCCATTGACACTTGATTGCACTCTGTAATACAAAGTACTTCGCAATAAGGAGCGAGCTGCCATGGGTCCCTACTGGATGATCTTTGAACTCCTCTTCATCCTCATCTTCTTCGGCACTGTGGTCTCTCTCGTGACCGCTGCGATACAGGCCATCCGCGGCCGTTCTCGGAACGCCTTGCGCATCCTCGGTGTCTTAGCGGCGAGCTTGGCCGTTTACTTCACAATTTGTTGCCTATCCACAATCCTAACGCCCCGCCGCGTGCTCACCATCGGGGAGCCGCAGTGCTTCGACGACTGGTGCATCGAGTTGTCCGGCGCAAATAAAACTGCCGCCGGCTCCATCGTCACTTATCAAACTTCGATTCGCATTTTCAGTCGAGCCAGGCGCGTTGCACAACGAGAAAACGGAGCCGTGCTGTATCTGGAAGATGATCGCGGTGTTCGCTATGCGGAGCTACCAAATCCATCGGACATTCCCACCGACGTCCTTCTGCAGGCTGGCGACTCCGTAACCATCACGCGATCCTTCCAACTTCCCGCAACCGCACACGCCGCTGGTTTCGTTGTTACTAAAAGCGGCTTTCCAATCGGTTGGTTTGTAATCGGCGAAGGCCAAAGTCTATTCCACAAAGAAGCCATCACGCGCCTCCAATAAAATAAAAACGGCCTCCGCACCGAAGCACGGAGGCCGTAAGACTTATTTTTCTAAGTTTCTTCTACTGATCCTTCCAGTTCGGCACGCGTCCCGGAGTATGCGCTACTCCAGCCGCATCCAGTGATTTGTCCAGCTTCGGCAAATCCACTTCCACCAGCAGCCTTAGCTGTGCCAGCACCGGAGCAAACGCCTGCGCCGCATATTTGTAGTCGTCTTCCAACGTCTTCGTCGGACGCGCAGTGTTCGAGCCGGTTCCTTGCACCACTCGCCCAATTCGCTGTGAAATCGAAGCCGGAGTTTGCTGCTCGTGTGTCCGCGCGAAATTATCTCCGCGCAGGTCGAGCAGGATTTTGTCGTTCCGCTTCTTCAAATCTTCGGTCGTCTTCAGCAGTGCTGAATCAGATCCGGGAAACGCCGTTAGCGCACGCTTCACCGTGGCCAGTTCCGTATCATTATTGGTTGCGATTTCCAGCGCCGCCGTAACCGCGGCCTGCAATTTCGCAGCCTTCTTCTGGAACGCTTCCTTCGCGGCGCGTTCCGCCGGAGAAAGCGGCTGCACATCCAGCGCCACCACGTTAAATTCCACTGGCCCTGCGAGCTTCGTGGTCGTGCCGCCGGAAATCAGCGAGATGGAAACTTTATATTTCCCGGGCACCACATAAGGCCCGCCGCCACCTCCGCCGCCAAATCCTCCTCCACCACCGCCTCCGCCACGTCCGCCGCGCCCGCCGCCTAGATCACCACCCGCCGCCGGAGCCGGAGGTACAGTGATTGACGCCGAACGCATGTCCCAATTTACGCGCCGCATTCCTGCCGCCGCCGGCGAATTCAGTTGACGCACGAAGTTGCCATTCGCATCAGTGATTGTCACTGCAACTTGCGCGGCCTCTTCTTCTTCCTCCGCCCGCAATTCATCAAGCGTTGGATAGTGGATTTTTCCGCCGTCGCGTTCCGCTGCGCGTTCATCCGCCAATCGTTTTGCTCGCAGAGTTTGCGGCGCCGTCTTCACGTAATACGTAATCATCGCGCCCATCGGAGGATTTTCCGCTGTGTAAAGTTGCTCCCCCAAGTGCGCTTTTCCGCCGCCGCCGAACTGATTCGCCGGAATATAGAAATATGCATCACGCACCGGGAAAATTGTCGCATTCTCCGCAGCCAATTGTTCCGTTGACGCGTGCCGCAGCGGCGTGTAGTCATCCAAAATCCAAATGCTGCGCCCGAATGTTCCAATTACCAGATCGCCCATCTGTTTTTGAATGTGCAAATCGCGCACCGCGATCGTCGGCAATCCATTTCGCAAACGAGTCCACTTCGCGCCGCCGTTCGTTGTGAAAAATAATCCGTATTCCGTGCCGACAAAAATCAAATCTTTATCGACTGGATCTTCCGCAATCGCCAGCACCGGCCCGCCGTC
>DASYNR010000181.1:0-19044 GCA_036008485.1 Candidatus Acidiferrales bacterium
AATTCCGCCTGATTATTCGCGCGCATAACTCCTTGACTCGCCGAAAGGCAAATCGGTTTTACCACACACGGAAACTTGATCCCCGAAAGCGCTGCATCAGGAATTGGTATAATCGGTAAAGCGCGAAATGCTGGAGTTCGCAATCCGGAAACGCGGAACGCTTCGCGCATCTTCTCTTTGCTGCGGCAAGATTCCACAGAAGCAGGATGATTGTGGAATATTCCCAATCCGCGAGCGACATAAGCAGCGGTAATTACAGAACGATCGCCGAGCGCGAGAATTCCATCAGGTTCATTCCCGCGCAATGTTTCCATGATGGAAAGTGCAGCAGTTTCCGGTTCCTCAAAGTGCACAGCAATCGCGCGATCGTTCCAAGGATCATCAAGTTGATGACAGCGATCTGTGGCGAACACAATCTCAACGCCCAATTTCCGCGCAGCATCGCCGAAGCTGCGCGTTTGATATCCAAGTTTGCTCGTCAGCAACAACAATCGCTTCGTCTTTGTTGGCGTGTTTTGGACAGGTTTCACAGAATCGCTCTTGGGATTAGATGAGGACATTTATACAAACGCATCAGGTTGCGGCAGAGATTTCTCCGCGTGCGCAACAATCGGTTTCACTTGTCCGATAGAAACGAGCTGATCGCTTGAAGGTTCCGCGCAACAATACCAAGGTTCATTCATGTGCGGAATTGCTGCGCGCGCGATATTCGGATTGCGAAGTGAGTCCGGAATTTGTGGAGCATCATCGCAGAATCGCGCCGCTGCATTCCAAATCTGCGTGAAGATCTCCGCGCGATTGCGCCGCAGCTTTTCCTCGCGTTCCACAATTGCGCTGACTTCCGCGGCAAGCGTGTCAACGCGCGGATCGGAATGTTTCCACGGATAAACAAGCGCTGCTGCATCAAACGGTTCAACGCCATCGCGAATCTCGGCAAGATCCAGCAAACGCGAACCAGCAGGAATCAGCAGACGAATCGCCAACTGAATTGGCGCGACATTCTCAACCAAATCTTGTTCCGCGAGAACTTCCAGCAGATCCAAATAGCTTCGCGGAGTTGTCCACGGAGAAAACGGCACGAAAGTCGGTTGCAATGTCAGTCCAATATTCCGGAATATTTCTACGGCCTGCAGAAAACCCGCGCGAGAATGTCCTTTAGCAAGACGATCGAGAACCAAATCATCCACAGATTCCACAGCGCTTGTGACGAACAGACATCCTGTTTCGCGCAACGTCGGCAAATGTTCCGCGTGATTCAGCAGATGCTCGATCTTGATCGTCGCGTCGTAACTGAGATCCGGGAATTCGCGGTGCATTTCCTGCACAATCGCGAGCGCATGAGTTGGTCCATTGAAGAAGTCGGGATCGCCGAAGCTGATGTGTTGAGCGCCAACTGCAGTTTGCCGGCGAATATCTTCCAGCACAATTTCCCGCTGCACGATTCGGAATGTTCCGTCATAAACCGGAACAATCGGACAATGTCGGCACAAATGTTTGCATCCTCGACTCGCTTCCGTATATCCGACAATGCGAAATCCGCCATTCGGCATAATCAGATGCGCATATTTCGCCAGCGCAGGAAGTCCTGCGCGTTGCGGAACACGGAACTTCTGTTTACCCAATGAGATTTCCGGCTCGATTACTTCTGCGGTCGGCGCAGCATTTCGCACAGAGTTCAACCGCTGAACCAGATGAACTAATCCCTCTTCAAATTCCCCGCCAAGAATAGTTTGCGCGCCCAGTTCACGCAGGTATTCCGCATTCACTGGAGCATAAAGTCCGTAGAAGCAAATATGCGCGCGCGGATTCAACTCACGCACTTGCGGAAGCAACGCAATCGCCAAACGCGTCGCAGTGTGCATCGGAACATAGAACGCAATCAGATCAGCTTCGCGAATTGGTGCTTCGCGAAACTCCTCACGCGATAAATCCAGACTCGTGACTTTCGCCCCAATTTCCTCAAGCCAAGCCACAGGCGACGCCAATCCAAATGGCTGATGCCCAAGTTCATACGTAGATAGAAGTACGACGTTCATCGTTTGGTCGGAGTCTACTTATTCTAGCTGGGATTCCGCATTTGATTCCAATCGAGTAGGCGTATGATACGGTTCGCCGTTAATTTGGAGGATCGCATGACTGCAATCATTGCCGCACCCGATATTTCTTCACGTCCATTTAGTACGACGTGCGAACGCACGATGATCGCTTCACCGGGCGCTCTTTATCGCGCATGGACTGAGCAATTCGACATTTGGTTTGCAGCGCCGGGAACTGTTTTGATGCGCGGCGAAGTGAACTCTCCCTATTATTTCGAGACGCATTTTCAAGGTGGCCGACATCCGCATTATGGGCGATTTCTTCGACTCGAACGCGACACGTTAATTGAAATGACTTGGGTCACTGCGGCGACAGGCGGCTTCGAGACAATTGTGACGGTTGAACTTTCACCGAATGATGCTGGAACTGCAAACGGCGGAACAAAACTACGGCTTGTGCACGCGGGTTTTCCGGATGAGACGTCGAAGAAGCGACACGAGGATGCTTGGCCGCTGGTTTTGGCGCAGATGAATCAGAAAATTGTGACGAAGGAATGAATCGATTCCAAGATGAACTGAGAAATAATTTCAGATGAGCTTATTTCGGCGCGGGTTTGTAAGCGTGCGGAATATCGATGCGCATTAGATCGTGGCCTACAATTATTGGGCCGTGGAAAGATTCGGCCGCTTCGGATTGGAATTCGGCGTCGGCGTTGCCGGGGCGATGCGGAATCAGGTGGGTTAGCACCAGGAGTTTTACGTTGGCGCGAGCGGCATCATCGCCAGCTTCGGCTGCGGTGGAATGGTACCGCGTGAACCATTGTTGATCGTCGGAAGCTGTGTCGTTTGGCGCCTTAATTTGTGGGAGATAGGCTTCGTGGATTAGGACGTCTGCGTTTCTTGCGTAGCGGATTAAATTCTCGTTGGGGTGCGTGTCGCCGGAAATTACTATGCTGGCTATCACGCGAATATTTTCAGTTGCGTTGGAAGTTTTTTCGATTTGATCGAAGCGGTAGCCGAAGGCTGGTTCGACTGGCGCGTGATCCACAAGGAAGCCGGTGACGCGGACGTCCTCGTCCTGATAGACGATTCCTTCTTTTACGGTGTGGAGATTTATTTTCGCGCCTTCTGCGGGAAGTTTCTCGGTTAGATCGCGGCGGATGTGAATATCGGAGGCGTAAAATTTCATGATGCCATCTACTAACTCCTGCGTGCCTGTTGGGCCGTAAAGCTCAAACGGAGTTGTGCGGCCGAATTGCCAGGTGGTGTGGAAGACGTCGGGCAAGCCATCGATGTGATCGGAATGTAAGTGTGTTAGAAAAACGGCGCGGATATTTTTGGGCGCGAGATTTGCGGCGGCTAGACGCATGGTCACTCCGCGGCCTGCGTCGATTAGAAAAACTTTTTCGCCGATTATGATTGCGGTGGATGGGCCGGCGCGATCAGCGTCTGGGCGCGGGTAGCCTGTGCCTAATAGGATGGCGTACATTTTTGGTGATGAGGGAGTTTGGGCGGAAGTGAATATTGCGAAGGAAAGTATGATTAGCAGGAACAAGAGTGAAGTTGGATTGCGAATGACGCGCCTCATGTTTGCCCTTTCCGAACAGCCCAGATAGTAGCGCAATTCCGCAGAATCAGAGATTTTCGGTGGACATGGAGAACGTCTAGAATAAATTTCAGATACCATTTTCTTTCTGGTGGACGCGCGACGGGAGGACTCTTGGAAGAATGGCGAGCCAAAGCGCTGGAATGCTTTCCGGATCTTCAGGAATTGATTGAGAAGCAGCCCAATCCAATGGGTCTTTGGATTGAGCTTGCATTCGCACTGGAGCATGTTTATGAAGAAAAGTCCCCGAGAGATGAGGAGATTGGAAAATTCTACGACTATGCTGCATGGTGTTTTAAGCAACCGCGGACAGAGAGCGCTGAGACCGATCTAAGTAGCTGCGTGGCAGTCTGTTTCATTGAACACATTCCGCTTCATCACGGTATTTCTAAGGACTTGTATCGGTGGATGTCAGCAGGGTCCTTCCACGGCTTTGAGAATCTGTTTCGCTATCATCTTTCCGACGAACAATTCAAGAAATTCTCCAGTGAATTTCACGCTAAAAAGAAGGCATTCAAGGGTACGCCGCGATTGTAGACTTTGTTGTAGGGTAAATTATCTTTGAAAATCCGAACTGATCCCATTAACGTGCGCTACTGCGCTGGAGGCACGTAGTAGCCCGGGCGTGTGCGCACGAGGAGTTCCGGCCGGGAGACGGTGACCTTGATCTCGTTGAATCCGACACGAGGGTCTTTAGTGGGCGTGTAACTGAGGACGTACTGTGCGTGAATTTCGCCACCTATTGTATCGAGCGCTTTGGCAATAGTGGCATCGCGAAAAGTGCGGTAGTGGACGCCGCCGGTCGCAGCGGCGGCGACTTCAAGTTGATGATTCTTGATTTTGCTCGTGCCTCGTTCCAGTAGCCAAACTGCGAAACCCGCCGGACCCGCCGCATTGATCGTCGGGAGTCCCGGAACCTTTAGCGGCGCAATTCCGCTATCGCCGCGAAAGTCGGCGGCCACGCTGCTAGTACCAACGGCGTAGATTGAGATATTTGCGTTTGAGGCGTTGCGCACAACCTGACTCAGTGTCGTGTCACTTCCGTCGTCTGCGGATTCGCCAACCACGAGCATGATGCGCCGGTATGTCGATGGCTGAACCCTCAATAGATTCACCGCTTTCGCCATCCCGTCATAGAGCTTCCGTTGGGAAACTTCAAATTTAACTCCTGAGATCGCTTTTCCGATCGCTTCGTGATCGTTTGTAAAGAGTTGGTGGACCTCTACTCCTGAGTCGTATGTGATCACCGCTGCTTCGCCGTTTAGCGCCATCACAGATTCCGTGAAGATACTGCTCATTCGGTAGATTGCAGGAGCTATGGCTTGAATGCGCGAACTAGTCTCGATTACGAGCGCGACGGCCAACGGATCGCCGCCGAGATCCCACGCGGTGATCGACTGTTCGACGCCATTATCGAAAATGTGAAAATCTTTTTGCGAGAGATCGAGGATTAGGTTGCCGGATTTGTTGGTTACAGTGACGGGGACGATTACTTCGTTGACGCGGGTGCGGATTTTTTCCTGGGGTTGGGGGATCTGGGGAGATTGGGAGAGGAATATTAGCAGGAGGGTGACAGTGGCGGAGCAGGTTAATCGGTTTATCACGACGGTTTATGGGATTCAGATGGGTGAGATTGGGTTGTGCGGCGGCTTGTGAAAGGCGCACTGACAGGAGTGTCCGTGCTACCAAATCGTGCACGTCTGCGTTCGTTCGGCTATCATAGGAATATCACATTTTGATTTGAAAGGACGTTAACTTCATGTCGCCCGCTCGATTGAATTCCTTCCGCAGTCTTGGCGCTTTGAATGTTGGTGGCGCTAGTTATGACATTCACAGATTGGATTCTCTGGCGAAGCGCAGCATTGGGCATGTGGATGAGTTGCCATTTTCGTTGAAGGTGTTGCTGGAAAATTTGTTGCGGTGCGAGGACGGAAGATTCGTGCGTCCGGAAGATATTGAGGCGCTGGCGGAATGGAAACCGAACGACGCGGCGCGAAAAGAAATTGCGTTCATGCCGGCGCGCGTTTTATTGCAGGATTTTACTGGCGTTCCGGCAGTAGTGGATTTGGCGGCGATGCGCGAAGCGATGCGCGTGATGGGCGGCGATCCCAAGAAAATTAATCCGCTGCTGCCTGTGGAATTGGTGATCGACCATTCGGTGCAGGTGGATAAATTCGGGACCGCGGATTCTTTTTCTGTAAATGCGCTGATGGAAAATCAGCGAAACGTGGAGCGGTATGCATTTTTGCGTTGGGGACAAACGTCATTCAGGAATTTTGCTGTGGTGCCGCCGGACACAGGGATTTGCCATCAGGTGAATTTGGAATATTTGTCGAGAGTGGTTTGCGCGGATGGCGACGGCGCAAAGAAAATTGCGTACCCGGATTCTTTGGTGGGCACGGATTCGCATACGACGATGGTGAATTCGCTGGGAGTTTTTGGATGGGGCGTTGGCGGAATTGAAGCAGAGGCGGCGATGCTAGGCCAGCCGCTTTCGATGGTGATTCCGGATGTGGCGGGATTCAAGTTACACGGAAAATTGCCGGCGGGATCTACGGCGACGGATTTGGTGCTGGTGGTGACGCAGATGTTGCGGACAAAAGGCGTGGTTGGAAAATTTGTGGAATTTTACGGCACGGGACTTTCGAGCTTGTCACTGCCGGATCGCGCAACGATTGCAAATATGGCTCCGGAATATGGCGCGACGATGGGGTTTTTTCCTGTCGACGAGGAAGTGCTGAACTATTTGAAATTTACCGGACGCGATGCAGCGCGCGTGGCGTTGGTGGAAGCGTACACGAAAGAACAAGGATTGTTCCGCACGGATGAAACGCCAGATCCGATTTTCACGACGACGTTGGAGTTGGACTTGAGCACTGTAGAGCCGACATTGGCTGGGCCGAAGCGTCCGCAAGATCGCGTACTGCTGCGCGAGTCAAAGGCCGCGTTTGCGAAGAGCATGACGGGACAGACTTCGCCGGAAGTTCACGTGAAAAATAATGGGGACCAATTTGATTTGTCGAACGGGTCGGTGGTGATTGCGGCGATTACGAGTTGCACGAATACCTCGAATCCTTCGCTGATGATTGGCGCGGGACTTCTGGCGAAAAAAGCGGTGGAACGCGGGCTGACCGCGAAACCCTGGGTGAAAACGAGTTTGGCGCCAGGATCGAAAGTGGTGACGGATTATCTGGACGCGGCGGGGCTGACTCCTTTTCTGGACAAATTGAATTTTCATTTGGTGGGATTTGGCTGCACGACATGCATTGGGAACAGCGGACCTTTACCGGACGCGATTGGAAAGGCGATTAAGGACAATAATTTGACGGCTGTTGCGGTGCTGAGCGGCAATCGAAATTTTGAAGGGCGCATACATCCACTGGTCCGTGCGAATTATCTGGCGTCACCGCCGCTGGTGGTGGCTTACGCCCTGGCGGGACGAATGGATATGGATTTGACGACCGAGGCGCTGGGAAATGACTCCGCCGGGAAACCAGTTTTTCTGAAAGAGATTTGGCCGACGCCAGCGGAGATTGAAAAGACAGTGCGCGGCGCGGTGACGACGGCGATGTACGACAAAGAATACGGAAAGATTTTTGAAGGCGACGCGACATGGAAAGGAATGAAGGTGCCGGAAGGCGATCTTTATGTTTGGGATGCGAAATCCACATATATAAAGTTGCCGACATTTTTTGAAAATATGCCGAGGACTCCGGCGCCGCTGACGGACATGAAAAATGCGCGGGCGCTGGCGGTGCTAGGCGATAGCGTAACGACGGATCACATTTCTCCGGCGGGATCGATTCCGGTGGATAGTCCGGCGGGAAAATATTTAATTGCGGAAGGCGTGAAGGCTTCGGAATTTAATTCTTACGGAGCGCGGCGCGGGAATCATGAAGTGATGATGCGCGGCACGTTTGGAAATATTCGTTTGCGGAATCAAATGGCGCCGGGAACGGAAGGCGGATGGACGCTGCATCAGCCGAGCGGCGAGCAGATGACGATTTACGATGCGGCGATGCGCTACAAAAAAGAAAATGTGCCGCTGGTGGTTTTTGCGGGAAAGGAATATGGGTCGGGGTCGTCACGCGATTGGGCAGCGAAAGGGACGCTGCTGCTGGGTGTGCGCGTGGTGATTGCGGAAAGTTACGAACGAATTCACAGAAGTAATTTGGTGGGAATGGGTGTGCTGCCATTGGAGTTTATCGCGGGGCAGACGCGAGAGTCGCTGGGATTGACGGGGCGCGAAGAATTTTCGATTGAAGGGATTAGCGCGTTGAAGGCGCGCGCGAGATTTAAGGTTCATGCGCGAGGAGCGGACGGCGAGAAAACATTCGAGGCGACTGCGCGCGTAGATACGCCAGAGGAAGTTGCGTATTACCAGAATGGCGGGATATTGCCTTATGTTTTGAGGCAGATGTTGTAGAGAAATTGAAATTGGAGGCGGGCGGGTCGCAGACCCGCCCCTACGACAGCCAACACGCCGGAATAAATTAATAAATTAAGGTTGGCCGGTTTGGTGGACGCGGACTACAGCGCCGCTGGTAATGCGCGCGATGTAGACTTCGCCGGATTGATCTTGTCCGAATGAGGAGAGATCGTTTGAGGCGGTGTTTGTGATTTGCACGCGATTCCACGCGCCAGTGTTGTCCTGAGTGAGCGTCCAGACGCGGCCGCTGACGTAATCCCCGAAAATGTAAGCGCCTGCGAGGGCTGGAGCTTTTGATCCGTGGTAGACGTAGCCGCCGATAATCGCGTCATCTCCGAGAGAATGATCGTAAACAAAAATTGGGCCGGTTAAAGTTGTGCCGGTCTGCGTGCAAGTGCTGGGAGTGTAGACCGAGTTGCCTTCCATAATATTCCAACCTAAATTTGCGCCAGCTTGCTGCGGAGTCATCAGGTCAACTTCTTCGTATAAGTTTTGGCCGACGTCGCCAATCCACATGAGGCCGGTGGAGGTGTCGAACGAAAAACGAAATGGATTGCGCAGACCGTAGAGCCAAATTTCGCCGAGGCCGGATGGTTTGCCGACGAAAGGATTGTTGGGCGGAATTACATAAGTTTGTCCGGCGGGAGGAGTTGAGTTGACGTCAATTCGCAAAATTTTTCCGAGGAGATTATTTATATTTTGGCCGTTGCAAAGCGGATCGCCTTCGTTACCGCCGTCACCGAGAGCGATGTAAAGGAAAGTATCCGCGCCGAAATGGAGCGCGCCTGCTTTGTGATTATTGAAGGGTTGATTCACGAGCAGAATAATTTGCTGAGTTGAAGGATCCGCGAATTCGGGATTGGTGGCGGATGTGGTGAACTGCGCGATCACGGATTGATATTGACCATTAATTTGGCGCGTATAATTCACGAAGAAGCGGCGATTCTGCGAATACTGCGGATGAAAAACCAAACCGAGCAGACCCAATTCCCCGCCGGAGACGAAACCTTGCAGGCCAGTGACGTCAAGAAAAGGAGTGCTGGCGCGCGTGCCGGTGCTTTCGATAATTTGAATGTGGCCGCCCTGCTCGACAACGAAGAGGCGGCCGGAGGAATCGTTGGGCTGCTGGATATCGAGCGGCGTAACGAAACCAGTGGCGACGGTGACGAGATCGAAAGTAGGCGGAGGCGGCGGAGTGACGGGTGGCGTAACGACGGGAGCGGACGCGGAACCGCATCCATAGCCGCAGACCACACAGCACGCGAGAATGATAAGAAAACTTGCCGCTTGAAGACGATTCGGCGTGGCGGAATTCTTCTGGCGCACTTCCCCTCCCCGAGGTCGAGCTGGTAATCCTAACATAGAGAATTGTGGACGGGACAGGCGTATACTGCATTTATAAATTACTCCGATAGTATCGGACACCGTTTTTCATCATTATTTTTATTTGGGCGGGCAACAAGTCCTGGCGCGCGGCGTCTAATCAAATTGTGTAAATTCGGCGAACAGGTTCAGCCGGAGTTTGACTCGAACGGGTGAAGGAGAAATTGATGCGAAGGATGAAAATTGTACGAGCGTTTTTGATAAGCGCGGCGGTGCTGATTGGCGGAGTAGCGATGCGGCCGATGGTTGCGGGGGCTGACGACCGAGACTCCGCAGTGCCGGACGCGGCAGCGGCTTTCCGCATTCCAATTAAACAAGTCACTTTAAAAAATGGTTTGCGCGTAATTCTTTCGGAGGACCACACCGCGCCGACATATTCGATTTGCGTGGACTACAACGTTGGATCGCGCAACGAGCGGCCAGGACGCACCGGATTTGCCCACCTGTTCGAGCACATGATGTTTCAAGGCTCGGAGAATGTTGGCAAAGGCGAAATGAATATGCTGGTGCAAAACAACGGCGGCGGAATGAATGGGACTACCGACAAAGACCGCACTGTTTATTACGAAACGCTTCCCTCGAATCAATTGGATTTGGGATTTTTTCTAGAATCGGACCGGATGCGCGCGCTCGCGATTAATCAGGCAAATTTAGACAACCAGCGAAATGCGGTGCAGGAAGAGCGTCGACTGCGCGTGGACAATCAGCCTTACGGAAAGACGTTCGAGAAGGTGGATGACCTAGCGTACGAGAATCCTGCGTACAAACATTCAGTGATCGGGTCGATGGAGGATTTGAATGCTGCTTCGGTGGCGGATGTGACAGGGTTTTTCAAAACATATTACGCGCCGAACAATGCGGTGCTTGTTCTCGTTGGCGATTTTAAGAGTGATGAAGCGCTGGCGAAGATCGACAAATATTTCGGCGGAATTCCACGGCAACCTGACGCGCCTCCGGTTGATATGACAGAGCCAGCGCAAACAGCGGAACATCGCACGACGCTGGAAGATCCGTTGGCGCGAACGGCGCGATTGGATATGGCGTACAAAGTTACCGCGGGTTACACGCCGGATTGGTACGCGCTGGACGTTCTAGGAGACGTTCTAACGAATGGGCAATCTTCGCGTTTGTACCAGGAGTTGGTGAAAGATAAGTCGATGGTGACCGGTGTATTCAGCGGCCCCGGAAATGACCGTGGGCCTGCATTGTTCCGTTTCATTGCAAACGTGAGGCCGAGCGTTTCACCGACGGACGTTGAAAAAACAATTGAAGCGGATATTGAACGCATAAAGAAAGATGGAGTAACGGCCGAAGAACTATCGAAGACGATTATTCGCGATCGCGTGTCACACATTCAGAGCTTGCAGGGCACACTGAACCGGGCAATTGGAATCGGCGAATTCGCCGTGAATTTCAACAATCCGGAAATGATTAACGAGAGCGATGCCGCATACGCGAAAGTAACGCTTGCCGACGTGCAACGAGTGGCGCGGAAATATCTGACGGAAAACAATCGAACGGTGGTTATCACTGTGCCGAAGGCCGCTGCGCCGGCCGGGCCGGGCCAGTAAAGGAAAATGGGAGAGACGAAAATGAAAACACAACTGCGAAAATTCTCGAAATCGCCCCGGATACTTTTGCCGGTCGTACTGGCCCTGATGTGCGTGCTGCCTGCGTTTGCTCAAACTGGAGGAGCCGCGCCGCCGCAGCTGAGTCAGGTGGAACGCAAAAATAAGGCGCCGATTTCAAGCCAAGTATTGCAAGTGAAAATTCCCAAACCGACCGAGGTCAAGCTGGAAAACGGCTTGACGGTTTTGATCCTGGAAGATCACCGATTCCCGCTCGCCAACGTGCAGTTTTATGTTAACGGAGCGGGCGGCTTGTACGCACCGGAGGCATGGCCAGGATTAGCGAGCCTGACGGCACAAATGCTGCGAGAGGGCACGAAGACACGGCCGAGCAAGCAGCTTGCCGAGGAAATTGACGCGCTGGGCGCTTCGGTTAACGCGGGCGCGGGATTTGATCAATCGGGCGCCACGGTAAACGCGTCCGGCCTTTCGGAGAATTTCGATAAATGGTTTGCGATTACAGTGGATGTACTTTTGCATCCGGCATTTTCCATTGAAGAATTCAACAACATGAAGCAACGCGCAAAGACGGGGCTGATCCAAAACCGCACCAACCCCACGTTTCTGGCGGCGGAACGATTCAACCGCGCAGTTTATGGAAATTTTCCTGCGGCGGTGATATCGACAAACGCGGAAACATTGGAGAAGTTAACGCCTGAAAATCTGGCGAAGTGGCACGACGAGCGTTACGTGCCGCAGAATTCGATTCTGGCGATATCTGGAGATGTGAACGCAGCAACGCTCGTGCCAAAGCTGAAGCAATGGCTGGCCGGATGGCAGAGGACGGATAACGAGATAAAAAGGCTGACAGGCGCGACGCCGGTGCCGACTAAGAATATTTTTCTGGTCGATCGGCCGGGATCAGTTCAGACCACGCTGTGGCTGGGAAATGTCGGCTTCGAACGGCGCAGTCCCGACTATATCCCGTACACGGTATTGAATGGGGTGTTTGGAGGAAGCGGCGCTGCAAGGTTGTTCATGAATCTGCGCGAAAATAAAGGCTACACGTATGGAGTGTATTCCAACTCCACGGGCGGCCAGTATCCCGGATATTGGCGAGCGTATGGGGATTTCCGTTCGGATGTTACGGGCGGGGCGATGACAGAACTGCTGTTCGAGATCAATCGGATTCGGGATGAAAAAGTTCCGACGACCGAACTGGAAGAAGCAAAGCGCGCGATTGTGGCAGGCTTCGCGCTTTCCCTCGAAAGCCCACAATCGATCATCAGTTATGCGATCACGATAAAGCTCTTCGGATTCCCTGATGACTATTGGGATACATACCCATCGAAGGTGATGGCGGTGACGGCAGACGACGTCGAGCGAGTTGCGAAGAAATATATCGACCCGAACGCTATGCAAGTTGTGGCCGTAGGAGACGCCAGCAAGATAAAGCCGATGCTGGAGAGATTCGGGCCGGTGGAGATGTATGCGACGGATGGAAAACCGGCGGCGAAAGTTGCGGCACCGGGAGCGAACTGACCTTCAGCGGCGAACGATCACCGAATAAAATAAAGCGGCGGTTTCTCCACTTGGAGGAACCGCCGCTTTTTATTTTTCTTGGACCAATATTTGTGAATTGAAATTCTCCAAAAGCCTATGCCGCCGCTGTTTGGCCGAATGCCGTTTTCACGTTGGGCTGGAGCATGTACCAGATGATGAGGATATTTATCGCGAGTCCGACGATCGGCCCGGCAATGCCGCCGGCCATTCCGCCTCTGAAGCCATTGAGATTGGTGAGCAAACCAAGCGCGGAGAGAACGATGGTTGTGATTCGCGCCCAGTTCTTGAGCTTGAGCAGCCCGATGGCTACGAAGATGAAGAAGATGGCGAACGCAAGAAAAATCGCGCCGAGGAAGATTCCGATTCCCGCCATCCAGCCCGCGGCCGGAGTCGCAGTGGTGGCGCCATTTGCGGTAGCAGCGGCACTAAATAGGCCGGCAATGAAAGAACCGCCTGCGAACGTGAGCAGTCCGAGAATGAGAAGTCCGGCCGCTCCGATGAAATCCAGCACCGCGATGATTGTTACTCCTGTTGGTCGCTGCATTCGATTGCCTCCACTGAGAGATGGCACGCCCCCAGCGCAAAGACGACGCCAAATGCGAGGGGAGGGGCTGTGCGACGTGAGGCTATCGGAAGGCCATGGGAACGTCAAGCAAAAGAGTGGGTTACGCGGCCGATTGGGATGAGCGGCGAGCGCGTGCGGAAACGGCGCGCGGAGTGCGCATCACCAAAAAGGTTCCGACGATTACGTAAATGATGCTGGCGATTTGCGCGTTGGTGAGTCCCCAGAGAACGCGCGGATTGATGCGAATAATTTCGACGAAAAAGCGTGCGACGCCGCTGAGGAGCAAGTAAACGCCAAAAAGTTTTCCGGTGTGGCCGGCGTCATTCAGCCAGCGTGCGCCGATGCGCCAGAGAATCCAGAAAATAACGACGGCGGCGAGAAATTCATAAATGGGAGTTGGGTGAACTTTTTCGGTGGTCGGAACGATTCCGTTTGGAAAGCTCATGCCCCAAGGCAGTGTGGTCGGGATGCCGTAATCGCCGTCACCAGAAATGAGACAGCCGATACGGCCGAATCCATAACCGATTGCCGCGGCGGGCGAAGCAACATCAAGCATTTGGAGAATAGGCATTTTGTAATGGCGCGCGATTAAAATGAGAGCGATGGCTCCGCCGAGCGCCGCGCCTGTGAAAGTGAATCCCATGGTGCTGAATAATTGCGGCCAGGGATTTGCGAAAAATTCCTTGGGGGTTTCCAAATTAAAATAAATGCGCGAGCCGACGAGGCCGGCGAGTCCGGTGATGCCGACGATTACGTTGGGATCGGCGGAGAGGCCGCGGCGATCGAGATCCCGTTGCATTACGAAAAAACCGACGAGCAGACCGACAGCTACGAAGATTCCGTAAGTGCCAAGAGTGATTGGGCCGATGTGAACGAAGGGATACATTTATATTGGCACTGCAATTATACACAGTTCCTGAAAATGACTGCGTGAGGTGGTGATCGTCAAAATTAGTGAGTGAGAATTTCGAGGAGCTCGTGAACGGAGTGGAGAGTTTCGGGACGGATAAGCGCCACGAAAACCGCGCAGGCCAATACGATTGTGGAGACCGCAAGAATTGCGCGGAATCGGTTTGGAGTTTTCCGCTGTATCGGCGCGGTGTGGAGAAGGCGATCAACGCGCTCGGAAAGATCGTGATTCATGCAGGCTGAGTTCCCTGAGACAAGCGACGTGCAAAGCGGAGACATACGCGGTGCGGCGCCCATTTGCGCGACGTGGACGAGAGCTCCGGCGAGTGAGAGCGAGCGCTGCAAATCATTGGCGACAGCGGAATCGTCGGCGGCCCATTCAGAGAACGTGATCCAGGCACGATCGAGAGCGGAAAACGCATTTGATACGAACGGAAATACATCCGGCGCCAAAAGCAGGAGCAGGCGCTTGAAATTGTCGGCGGAAGTACGGTGGGCGCGTTCGTGCCGGATGGCGCTATCCAGTTCTTCGGGGGAAAGAGTTTCAAGCACGCCGCGGGAAATGATGAATTGTGGACGAAAGGCCCCAACCACGGCGATTACTGGAGCGGCGGCGTCAATAACGGTGATGGGAGAAAATGTCGTGGGCGTCTGGGTTTGCATGCCGGATTTCAGGCATGTGCGCACGTAGGAATTCGTGGTGACGAGTGCGCGAATTGCGCGCGCGAAAGAAATGATTAGCAGCGCCGCAGTTAGAAATGCGGCGCTGATGCAAACAAATCCCACTTCTTCGCGAGTGGCGCCCGGTTCAAACGAAAGATAGCTGGGGATGCACAAAATCAGTACCGAAATAGTGGCGAGCGCCGCGGGAGCTAATCGCAACGCAAGAAGAAATTGTGTAGCCGAGCGCGGTTGCAGTCGCCGAGTGAAACGCAACGCGGCAGGAACGAAAAGTCGCGCGGCGATCGCGACGAGAGTGTGAACAACAAAAAACGTGGCGGCACAGAGGAAGCACAGTCTCCAAAGATAAGAGAGAGTCATCGGCGCGCTCCGCGCAGAAGTTTTTTGCGCTCACTCCTGATCTTTCTTTCGAGGTCGGCGAGGAGTTCCTGATCGTGTCGGCCGACGGCGTCAAGCAAGCAGGAAACGAGCAGATCGTGGCGCGGTTGCGGAACGGAAAGAAATCCTGCGACCAGTTCACCGGCTCGGGCGCGTTCCCATTCGGCATGTGAAAGACGGGCGGAATAAATAAATGCGCGAGCTTCGCGGCGGCGATCGAGAAGGCCTTTTTTGTATAGACGATCGAGCGTGGTCATGATCGTCGTATAGGCAAGCGGTCGCGGCAATTTGTCGACGACGGTGCGGACGTTGCAGTCTCCATGCGTCCAGAGAACTTCCATGACGCCTTCTTCGAGATGGCCGAGTGAAGAAAGCGCGGGTATGGCGCTTTTTGTGCCGGAGCGATTTTTCCAAAAGTTGAACATTTTTATATTTGACGGCGCGAAAATCGCCGAAGCGGACGAGTCACAGACCCGGCCCTACGTCGACGCGGAATCTTAACACGAATGCAGTATTTATTCGGAGCGCAGGGCGATTACCGGGTCGACGCTCATGGCGCGCCGCGCGGGGATATAGCAGGCGAGGAGCGTGACGGCGATCAGTGTAATCGAAACTGCGGCCATCGTTTCCGGGTCGGTAGCGGTTACGCCGAAGAGCATGGTTTTCATTAATTGAGTGAGCGCAAGCGCGGCGATTACGCCGATGACGACACCTATGATAGCGAGCTTTGCGCCGAATCCGATGATTAATCGAAGGACATCACTCGGTTGAGCGCCCATCGCGATACGAATGCCAATTTCCTTGCTGCGCTGCGCGACGGAATAGCTAGTGACTCCGTAGATGCCGATTGCGGCGAGAATTAGCGCGAGCGCGGCGAAAATTCCGAGGAGCATCGCGGAGAGACGCTGTTGAGAGACGGAGCCGGACAAATTTTCTTCCAGAGAAACTACTTGCGTCATGGGTTGATCGCGGTCAACAGATTGAATCGCGCTGCGAACCGCGGGCACAATTTGTAGTGGATCGCCGGAAGTTTTCACAACGACATTCATGGTGGCAAACGGGCGCTGTGGAACCGGAGTATAAAGTTCTTCTCCCATATCTGCGCCGACGCCATGATTGCGGAGATCGGCAACGACACCGACGATTTCCGAGGGCGCGGGCTGACGAGCAATCTGAATGTGACGGCCGATGGGATCTTCGTGCGGCCAATAGCGACCGGCAAGACCCTGACTGATGATAGTGACGGCATTGGATTTTTCCGTATCCGCATCAGAAAAATTTCTGCCCTTCAGCATCGGGATTCCGAGCGTTTGAAAATAGGCCGGGCTGATGCAATTCCAAAGAGCAACGGGGCGCTGACCGCGCGGCATGTCCGGCGGCATTCCTTCGACAAGATACGGCGCGTAAAGACCGCCGAAGGGCGGAACTTGAAGAACCGTAGCCACAGAGCGAACACCGGGCATAGCGGCGATGCGTTCACGAAGTTGCTGGTGAAATTCTGTTTTCTGAAATGGCTGCGCGTATTTTGTGGAGGGCAGAGCGATTTGAAAAGTAAGAACGTTTTGCGGATCAAAACCCAAATGTACGTGTAGCAGGCGGTAAAAACTTTGGAGAAGAAGCCCGGCGCCGACGAGAAGTACAACCGAGAATCCGAGTTCGGCAATGATGATGAGAGCGCCCGCGCGATTGCGACGCGCTCCAGCTGAAGATCCACGGCTCGCTTCATTCATGATTTCGGAAAGATTAATGCGGGAAGTGCGCCAAGCCGGGACGATGCCGAACAAAATGCCGGCGAGAAAACTTATGACGAGAGAAAAAATCAGGACAACGACATTCACGGCAACCTCATTTGCGCGAGGAATCGGAAGCATTGATGAACTGGAAAGCAATCTGACTCCCCAGGCCGCGACGAGAACGCCAATGGCTCCGCCGGAAATGGCGAGAATCGTGCTCTCGGTAAGAAATTGACGCACGAGACGCGGCCGGCTGGCGCCGAGAGCGGAACGAATGGCAATTTCCTTTTGACGTCCGGCGGCGCGAGCAAGAAAAAGATTGGCGACATTTGCGCAGGCGATCAGCAAAACAAATCCAACGGCTCCCAACAAAACCCAGAGAGTGGTCCGCACGCCGCCGAGCGCATTTTCTGTGAGCGATGCGACGCTGATGGTGGCGGCAAAACTGGCGTCGGAGTTGGCTGGAAATTCGTGTTCGTACTGAGCAGCGATTGCGTCAAGCTCGGCTTTCGCTTGCGAAACGGGCACGCCCGGCTTCAATCGAGCGACGGCATTCAGATAGCCGGAGCCGGTTTGAACGCGTTCGGGTGGAAAAATACTTGTTTCGTAGGGACGCGGAACCCACACGTCGATATTTTGAAACGGAACGTCGAGATCGCGGCCGAGGACGCCCACAACTGTGTAGCTGATGCCGTCGAGAGTGACACCACGGCCAACCAGATTCGGATCGCTGCCGAAGCGGCGCATCCAAAGATCGTGGCCGAGAATTACGACCGGCTGGCCGCCCGGTTCGCCTTCCGGCTTGAGGAAAGTGCGGCCGAATCGCGGCTGAATTCCGACAACATCGAAGAATGAGGGCGAGACGCGCAGGGCTTGCAATTGTTCGGGAGCGTCGCCGCCGACGAGATTAAAAGTGTCATTGCTGAAAGCTGCGATGCTTTCGAGAGTGGCATTGCGATCGCGCAGATCCTGGAAAAAAATGTATCCGAAATTCCCACCCACAAGATTTCTCTTCACGTCCTCCATAGAAAGAATGTAGAGGTTAGCGGGAGATTTGAAATCGAGCGGGCGAAGCAAAACTGTGTTGACGACGCTGAAGATTGCGGTGTTGGCACCGACGCCGAGAGCCAGAGTGAGAATCGCCATGATGGCGAAGCCGGGATTTTTTCTGAGGACGCGAAAGGCGTAGCGAACATCTTGAAATAATGAGCTCATCGGATTACCTCAGTACACTTCCTAAGGAACGCTGGAAGCCGGTGGAATGTTACAACTTCTTTCGGTGAGCGCGGCGAAAATCGGCTGATTGTAATCGGGTGCGGCGGGAGATAAGATTCCGGGCGGCGACGGAGAATATAGATGATTAGAGTTGCAAACCATTCGCGGTTTCGATTGGCGATGATCGTGTGCGGGCTGATGGGAGCGAGCGCGTGTATCGCTGCCGGTGCCGCGCCGAGCGCGCCTGCGTCAGTGAAAATTGTTGGGCCTCAATTCATTGTGGATGGAAAGCCGTTACAGATTATTTCAGGCGAAATGCATTATCCGCGGGTGCCGCGCGAATATTGGCGAGACCGCATGAAGAAAGCTCGCGCGATGGGACTGAATACCATCGCCACATATATTTTCTGGAACTTGCACGAGCCGGAGCCCGGAGTTTTTGATTTTTCCGGACAGAATGACGTGGCGGCGTTTGTCCGCACGGCACAAGAAGAAGGACTTTACGTTTTGCTTCGGCCGGGGCCGTACGTTTGCTCGGAATGGGATTTGGGCGGATTGCCGGCGTGGCTGCTGGCCGATCCGAATATCGTGTTGCGTAGCACGGATCCGAAATTTATTGGGCCGTCGGAAAAATTTCTGAAACGGTTGGGTCAGGAATTGGCGCCGCTTCAGGCCACGCGTGGAGGTCCGATTATCGGCGTGCAAGTGGAAAACGAATACGGTTCGTTCGGAAAAGACGCGGAGTACATGGGAAAAATTCGCGATGCGATTGTGGCCGCGGGGTTGAACGAGGTGCCGCTATTTACGGCAGACGGGCCGGAGCGTCTTCCATTTGGAACTCTGGCAAATGTTGCGGCGGCAATAAATTTCGGTCCGGGCGATGCGAAAAAGGGATTTGAAACACTGGCGAAGTTTCGTCCGGACGGACTGCGGATGAATCAAGAATATTGGGACGGCTGGTTTGATGCGTGGGGCAAG
>DASYNR010000182.1:0-2340 GCA_036008485.1 Candidatus Acidiferrales bacterium
AAATATCCGCGGGAATTCGATCCGGAAAATCCGACGGCAGCGCGCCGAGCGCTTGATGCACAATCCGCCGCAACATTCGCGAACTGATCGCGCCCATCGCTTCATAAATCGGAACGATTCTTCCGACTTCAGTGGAGTCGCCCGGTCCGATCGTTTCCACTTGAGGGTTGATCATTTCGAGCCGCACCGGCCGTTGTGGATCAAAATCCACTTTCCCGTGCAACACAAGTTGCTGGCCTTTTTTGTAGCGCCCCTCCATGAATCCGCCGTGAAAAAACCTGCAATGCAGACGACGCAGGCTTTCATCCTGCACAATTAGAAGATAAACCGATCGACTGGATCGCGAATACCGAATCGCCTGCCCTTCCAAAACTTCCACGCGCAACGTATAAACATTTCCCGGCACAACATCAGCAATTTGCGAAAAGTGGCTGCGGTCCTCATATCGAAACGGCAGATAGCCAATCAAATCCTCGACAGAAATAATTCCGCGCTTGGCCAGAACCTCCGCGCGCGCCGGACCAACGCCCTTCAGATATTTCACTTCGTCGCTTAGCTTCGCCATCGAAGCATCATTTATATCACTCTCGCGCGCCCCACCCGGCAAGCGATGGCGGAAACGCGCCGTGTGTCCCACCGAACACTTGCGCCGCCGATGCGCGTCTGGCTACATTAAATGTTGCGCCGCAGGCACGTCTTCACACGCGGCTTTGTCACGAAAGTCGGAGGAATTTTGTCCGAAATACCTACGCCAATTGCCGCGAAGCCTCGATTTGAGCGTCTCGGCGCGAAGGATTTGCGCGTTCTAATTGTGTGGATCTTATTGGGCGCGCTTGGCGTTTTCGTTGCGTGGCATTTTTATTTTCAGGCTTTTCCCGAAGCGTCCATAAATTTTCAAGTTTCGCGCGATGAAGCTTTGAATCGCGCAAAAAATTTCCTCACACAGCAGGGCGCGTTACTCGACGGATACGAATCCACAATTGTTTTCTCGGTGGACGACAACGTAAAAACATATCTCGAACGCACGGTCGGTTTGGAACAAGCGAATAAGTTGATGTCCACGGAAGTGAACGCGTGGCATTGGGAAATTCGCTTTTTCCGCCCGCAGCAAAAAGAAGAATTTCGCGCTGACGTAAATCCCGAAGGCCGCATCGTCGGCTACGAACATGTGGTTGAGGAAGCCCGCGCAGGCGCAAGTCTTGAACGCGATGCCGCGCAAACACTGGCTGCGAAGTATTTGCAAGCGCAGTACGGCGACGATCTTGCGCGATACGATTTCCTGCCCGAAGAATCGAATCCCACCGAGCGTCCGAACCGGCGCGATTGGAGTTTCACCTGGCAGCTTCGCGGATTTCGCGCGCCGGATAATTCCGACGGCGCGCCATATCGAATAAATGTTTCGGTGCTGGGCGATCAAATCGGCGGCGCCACCGAATTTTTGAAAGTTCCGGAAGCGTGGCAGCGTGATTTTCAGCGCATGCGTTCTCGAAATGACTTGATCGAAGACATCGCAATTATTCCGTATATGTTTCTGCTGAGCGCGGCATTCTGGTTCATCTTTGAACTTTCGCGGCGCGGCGGGGTGCGATGGTCCAGCCCTTTGTGGATTGGAATATTCTTCGCGCTGCTTTGGTTTTTCATGAGCGTCTGCAACTGGCCGCTGATTCGCGCGGAATACGACACGAATTCCTCATACTCTGCGTTCGCGCTCGGCCAAATTGCTTATGCCGCATTGCTCAGCATTATTCAAGCATTGCTGGTGACGATCGCCGTCGCACCGGGCGAGCCTCTCTATCGGATTTCGCAACCATCACGAATTCAACTTTTCAAGGCGTGGAAATTGCCGGGCTTGCGCTCGAAGGAATTTTTCATCGCTGGAATTATCGGCGTGTCGCTTGCCGCGGTTCACCTTGGCTATGTGGTCGTCTTCTATATGGTCGGCAAGAAATTCGGAGTGTGGGCGCCGCAAGATATCAGCTTCGACGATTCTACCAGCTCAATTCTGCCGTGGCTCGGCGCACTAGCTGTGGGAATGTACGCGGCTGCCAGCGAAGAATTTCTTTTTCGTTTATTCGCAATTCCATTTTTTCATCGCGTGACGCGCTCGAAAATTATTGCCGTAATTCTTCCGGCGTTCATGTGGAGTTTCCTGCACTCAAACTATCCGCAAGAGCCGGCTTACATCCGAGGAATTGAAATCGGATTGATCGGCATCGTCGCTGGACTTGTGATGTTGCGCTGGGGAATTCTCGCCACGCTGGTTTGGCATTACACGGTGGACGCGACGCTTGGAAGTTTGTTGCTCCTTCGTTCAGCAAGTCCGTATCTGCGAATTTCCGG
>DASYNR010000183.1:0-18760 GCA_036008485.1 Candidatus Acidiferrales bacterium
GTGCAAGGCGGCGTGGGCGAGGCAAGAATCCGTTTGCCGCATGAGGTGGCAGTTGAAATTCGCGCCGACGGCGGCATTGGATCCATCGACACACAAGGTCTGCACAAAGAAGCCGGGCGTTGGGTGAACGATGCTTGGGGAAAATCTCCAACTACAATTCACATGAATGTTGAAGGCGGAATTGGCGAGATTCGTTTGGTGGTCGAATAGGGCGAATTTAGCAGCACCAACACTCGCGTCGGTGCTCTTCTCTGCGTAACAGACGCTTTCAGAAATTGTCGTGCACATTTTCTCTGACACCGGTTTCTCCTTTCTTGTTCCCGAAAAATAGTTTTTATTTCTGAACTCTTCGCGGCACCGCTTCCAGCGCGCCGGTGTCTTACTGTGCAGAAGTTTGCATGGACGCAACGAAGATTGCATTCACACAACGCCGGGAGGCGACGACCATGGACTGGGGCTTGATTGGCATGTGGCATTCGATGAGCGGAATTGCGCGTGGGGTCGTAATCGTGTTGCTGATCATGTCGGCGCGATCTGCGATGGTGATGATTACGCGCGGGCTGCGCTACAGCGTGGCGCGGAAACAATCTCGCGCGTTCATACATCAAGTGGCGGACGCGATGCGCGATGGGAATTTGGACGAAGTGGTTTCCGTGGCCGAGCGCAACAAGAAAAGTCCGATTGCGAGCATCGTGGCGACGGGAGTGGTGGAGTTTCAGTCGGCGCTGCCTTCTGTTTCAAATGAAAAAGCGATCGAACTTGCACGACGCGGGCTGGATCGTTCGTGCGCGTCAACACACGCCGAATTAAAACGCGGACTCAGCGGATTGGCGACAATTGGCGCGACGGCTCCATTCGTTGGATTATTCGGAACGGTGATCGGAATCACGCACGCATTTCGCGGAAGTTCCGGGCCAGCCACCGCGCTTTCCGGAGTTGCCGCGGGAATTGCCGAAGCGCTGGTGACAACGGCGATGGGACTGATCGTCGCGGTGCCGGCGGTGTGGTGTTACAACTATTTCACGGACAAAATGGAATTGTTCGATTTGGATATGGCGAATTCTTCGATGGAGTTGGTGAGTTATTTGGCGACGCGGCCGGTGCAGAGAGAGGAGCGGTAGTTTCGCTGAGCGCCGCAGCAAATTGGATTATTATATTTGCAGCGGAGGCCCAGGATGCGTTGGATGATTGTGGTTTGCGCATTGGCGGGCCTTGCCGCGATGCAAGATACTGCTCAACAAATACATAAACAGGGCAAGCTTGAATTCCCGAACGGTTGCGCAGTAGATCTCGACGAGGGACAGGTGGGGTTCGGCGGAAGCGCGGGTGTGGACGGCGACGGGGTCAACGTGGTCTTTCTCGATGACGGCGTTCACGAATCGCCTCTTCGTGCAAACGGAGACTTCAAGAGTTCTGACTTTTGGTTTGAAGGTGGCAAAAAACGATTTCTGCACCCGCAACATGGGACAAGGTTTTCTAGCGGAGCTATTGCCGCAGAAGGATTTGTAGCCTGCGCGAAGGCCGTCTATGTAAATCGCGCGATTCGCATAGATAAACTTTCGGCAAGCGCGCAAATCTGCGTTCATACGAGTGAAGGGCGCTACGCAAGCATCCGTATCACCGACTACAATCCTCAAACGACTCGCCTACATTTGACCTACACAACGTGGGAGAAATAAATCCGCCCGTAGCGGAAGCAACTGCTACTTCAATACGTCCGTTTGCCGCCGCTTGACGCGCAACGTATAATTAGAAGTTTACGTTGCGCTGATTTAGCGCACAGAGGGGCCCCACTCTTGGCGGAATCAACTAAAACGATTGTGAGGACTGCGGCGGCGCCGGAATCGCAGGAAGTGATTCTGGTGCGCGGAGCGCGTCAACATAATTTGAAGGACCTGAGTTTTACGATTCCGCACAACCAGATCACGGTTGTGACGGGCGTTTCCGGCTCGGGCAAATCGAGTCTGGCGTTCGATACGATTTACGCCGAAGGCCAGCGAAGGTACATCGAGTCACTTTCTTCCTACGCGCGCCAATTCCTGGAGCGCATCGAAAAGCCGGACGTCGACGAAATTACGGGTATCGCGCCGGCGATTGCAATTCGTCAGAAAAATTCCACGCGGAATCCGCGTTCGACGGTTGCTACTGCCACGGAAATCTACGATTACCTGCGGCTGCTCTATGCGCGCGTTGGAAAAACACTTTGCACGAATTGCGGTAGCGAAGTGCGGCGCGATTCCATGGACGAGATCGCGGCGCGCGTGTTGGCGTTACCGGCTGGCCGGCGATTTTCAATTGTGTATCTTCTGAAGTTCGGAGACGCGCCGGCCGTCAAAACTGCTGCGAAGAAACAAAAAAAACCGAGCAGCGAAGTTGTTCGTGCCGCGCTGGCAGAATTGCAGAAGCGCGGATTCAACCGGCTGTATCAGGGCGGCCGCGTGTTTGAATTTTCCGCACCGGAAACCTTGATGGAAGTTGATTTCGCCAAACCGGTTTTCGTGCTGGTGGATCGGCTCTCTGTTTCGGCGGAATCGCGTTCGCGGCTGGTGGATTCCGTGGAAATTTGCTATCGCGAAGGCAATGGCGAAGCGATTCTGGAATTTGCGCCGGACGAATCGGGCGTCGCTATCGAACGAATGGTTTTCAACGAACGATTTGAATGCAAAAAGTGCGGCATCGTTTATCAGGAACCGGAGCCACGATTATTTTCATTCAACAATCCGGCGGGCGCGTGTCCGCGGTGCCAGGGATTTGGAAACACAATTGATTTCGATTTGGATCTGGTGATTCCCGACCCCGGCAAATCGATTGACGACGGCGCGATTGAGCCGTGGACGAAGCCGAAATATCGCGGCCTGCACATGGAATTGAAAAAGTACGCGCGGTCGCACGGAATTCCTACGGACGTTCCATATCGGAAATTGTCGACGGAACAGCGCGCGCGAGTGATGGAAGGCGATCCGAACGCGGGCTATCCCGGCGTGAAAGGATTTTTCGACTGGCTCGAGCGCAAGAAATATAAATTGCACGTACGCGTTTTCTTGAGCAGGTATCGCGGATATGCGCGATGTCCGGATTGCGGCGGAACACGTTTGCGCGCGGAAGCGCGAGCGGTTCTGGTGCAGAACAAACCGATCACCGAAGTTTGCTCGTTGAGCATTACGGATGCGCGCAAATTCTTCGACACGCTGACGCTGACCGCGGCGCAGGCGACGATCGCGGAACGCGTGCTGGAAGAAATTCAGCAGCGCCTGAGATTTTTGGACGAAGTCGGATTGGAATATTTAACGCTCGATCGGTTGACGTCAACACTTTCCGGCGGCGAAGCGCAACGAATTCAGCTGGCCACTTCCCTGGGATCGCAGTTGGTCGGCGCGCTTTACGTGCTGGATGAGCCGTCGATCGGTTTGCATCCGCGCGATACGACGCGGCTGATTCGCATTCTGGAATCGTTGCGTGATTTGGGAAATACAATTTTGGTCGTCGAACACGATCCCGACACAATTCTCGCGGCAGATCACGTTATGGATCTCGGACCGGGCGCGGGCGAATTGGGTGGAAGAATTTTATTTGCTGGACCGCAGAAAGATTTGCTTACAGATAAGGATTCGATCACCGGGCGATATTTATCCGGCGAGCTGCGCATCCCGGTTCCACAAGTTCGCCGCAAAGCTGACGGACATTTTCTGAAACTTTTCGGCGCGCACGCACACAATCTGCAAAATATTGATCTGATGATTCCACTGGGAATGATGGTGGCGATCACCGGCGTTTCCGGTTCAGGAAAATCCACAATTGTTTACGACGTACTTTTCAAAGCGATGGAAGCGCGCAAAGTTGGCGGAACTTTTAAGGATGTTGCCGACCGAATGGAAGGCGATGCGCAAATTACGGAAGCTGTCGTTGTGGATCAGTCTCCGATTGGGCGCACACCGCGCTCGAATCCGGCGACCTATCTGAAAGCGTTCGATGTGATCCGCGATATTTTTGCGGCCACGCCGGATGCGAAGCGGCGCGGATTTTCGCCGGGACATTTTTCGTTCAATATTCCCGGTGGCCGCTGCGAAACTTGCGAAGGCGACGGCACAGTGACCGTCGAAATGCAATTCCTGGCGGACATCGAATTAATTTGCGAAGAATGCAAGGGCACGCGGTTCAAATCGTCGGTGTTGGAAGTGAAATATAAGGATAAAAATGTCCACGAAGTATTGCAGCTCACTGTGCGCGAAGCGATTGCGTTTTTTTCGGCGGTGCCGAAGCTGGTGAACCGGCTGAGAATTTTGGAAGAAGTCGGGCTGGGATATTTGCGGCTCGGCCAATCGGCCACCACGCTTTCCGGCGGCGAGGCACAACGCCTGAAGCTGGCGGCGCATCTGACGCGGCAGGACAACAAAGGCATCCTTTATATTTTTGACGAGCCGACGACGGGCTTGCACTTTGACGATATACAGAAATTGCTGACGGCGTTCAGGAAATTAATTGAGGGCGGCGCTTCGGTGCTGGTAATCGAACATAATTTGGACATGATCAAGTCCGCGGATTGGGTGATTGATTTGGGCCCGGAAGGCGGCAACAAGGGCGGACGAATTGTGGCGACGGGAACTCCGGAGCAAGTGGCGCGAAACGCGCAGTCGCACACCGGGAAATTTTTGGCGCGGGCCTTGCGCGAGGCGCCCGCGAACGGCTCCGGCAAAAACGGCGCCAAACCCGTTGTGAAGAAATAATAGGTGGCGATGAAGCGATTCGTTTTCATTGCGGCGATTCTGGCTTGCAGCGCAATATTTTCCGCACGCTGCTGCGATGCGCAGACGACCACGCGGCCTCCGCTTACGCCGGCGCAACGAGCGGCATCAGATCCGCGTGTTTATCAAGCGCAACAGGAAGTTGAGAAAAAGAATTACGCGCGGGCTGTGGAACTGCTAGCTGGATTCCTGAAAGATTATCCGAACGATCCCACCGCACATTTTCAACTCGGCTACGTTTACGGACTTCTGCAGCGCAGTGAAAATTCGATTTCGGAATACCGTCGCGCAGCGGAATTGAAACCGGATTTTGCAGAAGCACATTTGAATCTTGGATTGGCGCAGCTGGATGCCAAGGATTTTGCTGGTGCGGCCATTGCATTGCAGCGCGCGGCGGAATTGATGCCGGGGCAGGCGAAGCCGAGGTATCTGGCGGGGCTAGCATTTGAGCGCATCGGAAATATTCCGGACGCGATTGCGCAGTACGAGTTGGCAGCGCCGTTGGATGCGAATAATTTCGACATATATTTTCATTGGGGCGTGATTCTTCTACGCGCCGACCGCGCAGAAGACGCCGAGAAGCAATTGCGCACGGCGATTGCGTTGCGTCCTGACAATGAGGCTGCGCATAGCGCTCTGATCGACGCGCTGCTGCGGCAGAAAAAAACGGATGCGGCGATTGTAGAGCTTCGCGCGTCGTTGGAACGAAATGGCGGGGACGCGCAAGCGCGTTTGAAACTTGCGACGGCGCTAAACGAACTTGGAAAGCCGGCAGACGCGCTGACGGAATTGGATCGCGCGGATGGAAACTCCGCACCATCGGCGGAGCGCGCGAAACTTCGGGCGTCGATTTTAATTTCGCAAAAAGACTGGGACGGAGCCGCGAAAGCTCTTGCGATTGCGGTGACCGCTACGCCGGATGATGCCGCGCTTCACGCGGAGTACGGAAAAGTCTTATTGCAGCAGCGGGACTTCCCTGCCGCCGAACGCGAATTGCGGCGTGCGCTTGCGCTCGACGGAAAACAGACCGACGCGATGCGAAATTTGGTGAGCACGGAATATCTCGCGGGAAATTACGAAGGCACGTTGCAGCTTCTGGATCTTCTGGCGAAACGCGAAGCGCCGCTGCCGATTGTTCTATTTGTGCGCGCAACCTGTTACGATAAACTGCAGAGAAAGCCAGAGGCGCTGGAGGCGTACCGGAAATTCCTGGACGCCGACAACGGCCGGAGCGACAAGGAAGAATTTCAGGCCAGCGAGCGCCTGAAAGTATTGCAGAAAGAACTCTCCAAGAAGTAGGGCCACCATGCTGCAATTATTGACGCCGAAGCGCCGGATTTCAGAACGCTTCGTTCCGCACCGATTAATTTTTCCTGCGATATTGCTTTCGCTTGCCGTGGTGTGCCCAGGAACTGTGCACGCTCAGCAGCCGCAAGACCGAATGCAGGACTACAAGGACAAATACGAGAAGGAAAATGAGCCCGTTCGCAAAGCGAAAGCGCTGGGAAATTATGGCGACGCGCAGATTCAGCATTTCGTTCGCGAAACGAGCGCGGAAAATTTCGACGCCGCGACCGCGCTGCTGACGGCTTACCGGAACGAAGTGCGGTCTGTTTTTGACGCGCTGAAAGCAACCGGCGTTGACGCGGAAAAGAAGCCGGACGGCTTCAAGGAACTTGAATTCCATCTGCGAAAAACATTGTGGCAAATTGATCGCACGCTACCCGCGGTTCCCATCGAGCACCGGGAAACGCTGCAAGAAATCCATGGCGAGCTTGGACGAATTCATATGGAATTAATTCATCTGCTTTTTCCGCGCGAAGCTGGGAAAAAGAGCAGCGATAAATAGGAGACGGACATATGCGCATGCGGTTGGCACTTTTAGCGCTGGCGGCTTTGCTTTCTTCCACGGCGGCAATGCACGCTCAGGACAGGAAAGATTATCTGAGCGATACGGAAGCCGACAAGATTCGCGATGCGACGACGCCTTCGGCGAAAATGGTCTTGTTTGTGACATTTGCGGACGATCGCATCGCAAAATTGAAATATAGTTTGGCGCATCCGACAACAGATCGGCGGCGAGCGGAGCAATTGAACGCGCTGATTAATGCGTACACCGGATGCATCGACGACGCCGCCGATGTGATCGAGGTGGCGCGCGAGCGACAGCAGGACATCAAAGTCGGACTGAAAGCGTTGACGACTCGAGGGAAAGAAGACCTCGCATACTTACAGGAATTGCAAAAGAGCGGGGCCGAAGTTGATTCGTACAAGGAAACCTTGGACGACGCGGTGGAAGCGACACAGGACGCTATAACGGACGCAGAAAAAGCGGAAAAGGATATTTCGGCGCCGGTTCGGAGAAAACAGTGACGGTGACTCGCGTGCAGCGGCCGAAGCCGGTGACCGAGGATTATACGATTCCCGGTGGCGCGCAAATATTTCAGCGAATTTATACTCGGTTGGGGTGCCAAGCGCGGCCTCCGCATTTTATTGTGGAATTTTATCCGTATTCAAATTTGGTGCACACGATCCGTTTGCGCGATGACACTGCTTACGTGCGGCTCTCCGATATTTTGCGAAGCGCGCCGCTTTCCGTTTTAGAAGCAGCGGCGGCAATTTTGCTTGGACGGTTATATCGGCGGCGTGCTCCGCGCGAATTGATCGAGGCGTACAGGCATTATTCCGTGGCGCGCGGAACGCATAAGCGTGTGATGGCAACTCGATTGAAACGCGGGCGGCGAAATCAAAGCGGAGCGGCCGGGTCGACGCACGACCTGGCGCCGATGTTTTCCGTGCTCAACAAGAAATATTTTGCGGGAAGGCTACATCGTCCGCGGCTGGGTTGGAGTAAACGCAACTGGCGCGCGCAACTTGGATGTTTCGATCCGGGGCTGGATCAAATTGTCGTGAACACGCGATTGGACCGCGCGGAAGTGCCGCAATACGTGGTGGAATATGTGCTGTATCACGAGATGCTGCACGTGCGGCATCCGATTCGCGTGGCGGCTTGCGGACTGCAAGCGCACAGCGCGGCGTTCCGCGCGGAAGAAAGACGCTTCGAGCACTACGATCGGGCGCATAAATTTTTGGAGCGATTGTAGTATTTTTTGGAAGTACAAATACTATCGCGGTGAGCGAATTTATTTTGTGGGGTGCTTTTCTGCTTCGTGTTGCTGCTTCTTCTGCAAATTCTCGATGTGCGCTTCCAGCTTTTTGCGAATTTGCGCGTGCGGATAAAGACGCAAATATTCCTGGTCGGCTTTAATTGCTTCGGTCAACATGCCTTTCTTCTCGTAGGCAATTCCCATTAAGCGCCACGGCTCGGCGTAAGTGGGATAGGAAACCGCCGCGTCGTGCAGACGATCAATTGCGGCGTCAAGATTTCCTTTGTTCATATAATACGTTCCGATTTCAATGTCCTTCACGGCGGCGAGACGATCCATCGCGGGAAGAGCGGCGAGATCTTTTTCGGAGTCGGTTTTCGGAGGAACGGGAACTTCGTCAGCGTTGGTCTTTGAGGATGATTCTCCGGCCGCGGGTGGCGGTGGGGGAGGTGGCGGAGTTTGGGCGCGAGCGAGGCTGGAAAAAAGCGATCCGCCGAAAAGAAATGAGAGCACGAAAAATGCAGCTGCGGTTGTACGTTGCATTTTAATTTTGAGCCGCATGTGAATACGTGAGTGGTTCATCTGACGAGACTGGCCCGTCCGAAACATTGCGAAACCCGAGGACCGCGGACACCTCATTTCCACATTGTAAGATTCGCTTTGGTATCATCGGGGTTGGCCCACGGCCAACGATAATTCTACTCCGTTCCGTCGCGCGCAGGAAACCATGGACCTTCAGCAAAAAGTCGCCAGTTTGCCCGCCGAGCCGGGAGTGTATCTGTTCAAGGATGCGCTCGAAAATATTGTTTACGTCGGCAAGGCGAGTTCACTGCGTTCCCGCGTGCGTTCTTATTTTCTTGAGACGCGCGTGCTGGATGCGAAGACCGGTTCGCTGGTGCGCGAAGTCGTAGATCTCGATTACATCGTGGTGGACAACGAGCGCGAAGCGCTGGCGCTGGAGAATAATTTAATTAAGCAGCACAAGCCGAAGTTCAACGTGATGCTGCGTGATGACAAAACCTATCCTTATATACGGTATACGGCGTTTGAGAAATTTCCGCGAGTTTATGTGACGCGCCGGCTAAAGAAGGATGGCTCACTTTATTTCGGGCCGTATTTCCCGCATAGTTTGGCGCACCGCATCGTCCACTTCATTCATAAAAACTTTAAAGTGCCGTCGTGCACCGTGGATTTGACGCGCGCGCATCCGCGCCCTTGTTTGCAGTATTACATTCACCGCTGCCTGGGGCCGTGCGTGCCGGGGCTGACAACCGATGAGCGCTACGCGGAAGCGGCGCGCGACGTGAAAATTTTTCTGGAAGGCCGTCGGAGCGAATTGACCGCCAGTTTACAGGAGCGCATGGCGGCTGCATCCGCAGAGGAACGATACGAAGCGGCCGGGGCGTATCGCGATTTGCTGCGAGTAGTTGAGGAAATTGACGAGCGGCAAAAAGTTGCCGCGGCGCAGGGCGATGATACGGATGTGCTCGGATGGTATGCCGAGCCGCCGCAAGTTGCCGCGAATTTATTTCATGTGCGCGGGGGACGAGTGGTGGATCGCCGCGATTTTTATTGGGAAGAGCTGGACGAGTTCGATCCCGCGGAATTCCTGCCTTCTCTGCTGAAACAACTCTATCTGGATGCGAATTATTTGCCGCGAATTATTCACGTGCCGATGGATTTTGAGGATCGCGAACTGTTGGAGGAAAGTTTGACGGAGCGCGCCGGGCATCGCGTGGAAATACTTTCTCCTCAGCGCGGACCGAAGCACGCATTTCTCGATCTGGTGGAGCGCAACGCGAAACATTCTTTCGACGCGCGATTCCGCGTGATGAAACCTAGCGCGAAGCAGACGTCTGAAGCGTTGCAATCGGCGCTGAATTTGCCGGAGGCGCCGGCGCGGATTGAGAGCTTCGACATTTCGCACATTCAAGGATCGGACACTGTTGCGTCGATGGTCGTTTGGCAGGACGGAAAGATGCGCAAGTCCGACTATCGAAAATTTATTATCAAAGAAACGGATGGCGTGGACGATTTCGCGTCCATGCGCGAAGTTGTTGGGCGGCGCTACAAGCGATTGCAGGAAGAAAAAAAGCCGCTGCCTGGATTAATCCTGATTGATGGCGGAATCGGACAACTGCACGCAGCGGCGCAGGCGTTGGAGCAGCTGGAAATTATCAATCAGCCCATCGCGAGCATCGCGAAACGCGAAGAAATTATTTACGTGCTGGGACAAGAGGACGAGCCGGTGATATTGGAAAAGCATTCTCCGATTTTACATTTGGTGCAACGAATCCGCGATGAAACGCACCGCTTCGCGGTGGGATTTCACCGTCAACGCAGGTCGGCGCGGACAATTCACACGGAGTTGCTGGAAATTCCCGGCGTTGGCGAACGCACGGCGCAGAAACTCTTGCGCCGTTTTGGAAGTGTGACAAGGGTTCGTCAGGCAAGCGAAGAAGATTTGGCGCTGATTGTGACTCGATCTCAGGCGGCGAAACTTATCGAACATTTCCGCGCGTCCTCCGATACCGACGGCGCATCCAACGATTAGCGCGGTTGCCGCGCAACGGGTTGCATGCCCTTGATAGGTGTGCTAGTTTCCCAAAGAGAGGGGATTTATGGCTGACAATATTGGCGGTAAAGTGAGTTACTTCATGGTGGGTTTGGGCGTTGGCGCGCTGCTCGGAATTCTTTTTGCGCCGAAGTCCGGCGAAGAAACACGCGAATATCTGGTTGGAAAAGCGGAAGAAGGCAAAGAATACGCGCAACGCAAGGCGCGCGAATTGCGCGAACGCGCGGAAGATCTGATTGAGCGCAGCAAAGAAGTTGCGAAGAATCAGAAGGAATCGATTTCCGCGGCGGTTGACGCGGGGCGCGAAGCATATCAGCGCGAGAAAGCGAAGGCGTAGACCGCCGATCCGCGATGCCAACCTGGCCAGCATATTTTGTGGTGATCATCGCGGTGGCGTTCGCGCTGCAGACGGCGATCCTCGTCGGCGTATATTTCCAAACGAAAAAATCCCACGAACAAGTAATGCGAATTGCGAACGATTTGCACGCGCGAATCGCACCGGTGATTTCGCGCGTGGAATTATTGGTGGGCGAAACACAGCCGCGCATCGTGAGCATGGTGAACGACGCATCGGAAGTTGTGCACATTGCGCGGAACCAGGCGCAAAAAGTTGACCGTGTGCTGACGGAAACGCTTGACCGAGTGAGAATTCAGCTTCTTCACACAGACCGAATTCTTACCGGAGTTT
This sequence comes from Candidatus Acidiferrales bacterium, assembly GCA_036008485.1. Lineage (GTDB taxonomy): Bacteria > Acidobacteriota > Terriglobia > Acidiferrales > UBA7541 > DASTCZ01. The sequence goes on from DASYNR010000183.1 coordinate 11,113, forward strand.
TGGAGACGGTGGAAGACGCCGGCTCAACGGTGAAACATACGGTGATGGGCCCGATTCAACAGGCGACTGCTGTGATCCGCGGAATTAAAACTGGAATTGATGTGCTGCGATCATTTCGGCGCCCGCGTGATGGAGCGTCGGCAACAAGTTCGTCGGAGCCTTCCGACGAAGGGCTGTTTATTTAATTCCGATTTCCGAAAATAATTCTATGAATGGGATTTTGTGATTGGTACGTCGAACTGCGTTCGACTAGACGATCCAGCCGCCGCCTAGAACTACGTCTCCGACATAAAAAACCGCGCCCTGGCCGGGAGTGATGGCGCGCTGAGGATTGTCGAAGGTGATGCGCGTGCGATTCGGATCTTCCGTTGGCTCGACGGTTGCTTGCGCGGCGGCGTGACGATTGCGAATTTTTACCTCGGCGCGGACAGGGCCGTCTAACTTCGCGATGCTAATCCAATTTACATTGCGAACTTCGCAGGTCGAAGAAAGTAGCTCGTCACTTTCACCAACAACTACGCGGCTATTTGCGCGATCGAGCGAAAGAACGTAGAGCGGATGGCCGACGCTGACGCCCAATCCCTTGCGCTGGCCGACGGTGAATTTGTGCACGCCATCGTGATGGCCAAGAACTTCGCCGCTGGTGGAAACGACTTCGCCGGAATCTGGGGGCAGCGCGCTTCCCTGCTCGCCGAGATAGGCCTCGATAAATTGAACGTAATTTCCTGAGGGCACAAAACAAATTTCCTGACTTTCCGGCTTCGCGGCGACGGGCAAATTCGCGGCGTGAGCGATGGCGCGGACTTCGTCCTTGTGCAATTCGCCGAGAGGAAAACTTGTGCGCGCCATCTGGTCCTGCTGCAAGCCGAAAAGAAAATAGGATTGATCCTTGGAATCGTCGGCGGCGCGAAGGAGTTCATAGCGCTCCGTTGCTTCGTTGAAGCGAATGCGTGCGTAGTGTCCGGTGACCAATCGATCGGCGCCGATTTCTCGGGCGGTTTCGATGAGCTGATCGAACTTGACGTGATTGTTGCAGAGCGTGCATGGAATCGGAGTACGCCCGGCGAGATAGTCATCGACGAATGGACGGACAACGGTATCTTCAAAACGCTGCTCGAAGTTCACAACATAATGTGGAAAACCCAAATGTTCGGCGACGCGCTTGGCGTCGTAAACGTCGTCGATGCCGCAGCAGCGATGACCTTTGTGTCCCTGCGCATCGAGTTCGGGAAGGCGGCGCTGATTCCAGAGCTGCATGGTGAGGCCGACGATTGGCTCGCCCTTCTGGCGAAGCATGGCGGCAACCGTGGAACTATCGACGCCACCGCTCATGGCGACAGCGGTTAGCGGCGCGGCAGAGTTTTCCGAGTTGTGATTCGCGTTGTTCATCACTAGTACTAGTTTAATTCAAATCGCAGAAAATCGCTTGGAAACCGTGTTTTAGAGGTGAAAAAGTGCATTATAGTGCATGTTTTGGAGGCGGTTCCCGGCGAAAGTGCATTATAATGCACTTTTTGCGGAAATTTTTTAAATGCCCTTTTTTCAAGGATTTTCTTCTCAGTACTCCCGAAATTTTCTAAGATTCAAATTCCGGGCTGACTAAATCACTTTACCGCGACCGGCTTTTTATTTTCTGGAGAAATCGCGCGAAGGCGCGCGACTTCTTGAGGGATCATGGCGAGCGCCAGGTCGACATCCGCTTCGGTAGTGTGGCGGCCGAGGCTGAAGCGGAGACTGGAGCGCGCGTCGGCGGCTTCGAGGCCGATTGCAGTGAGGACATGGGACGGTTTCACTGCACCGGATGAGCAGGCCGAGCCGCTGGAACATGCAAGACCTTTCATATCGAGCGCAATCAGAAGCGATTCGCTGGAGATATCCGGGAACATGATGTTCGAGGTGTTCGGAACGCGCGCAGCATCGGCGCCATTTACTTTTGCGCCGGAGACTGCGGCGAGCACGCCTTTTTCAAATTTATCCCGCAAGCGGGAGACGCGCGCGGCATCTTCGGATAATTTTTCGCGCGCTAATTCCGCAGCGCGGCCGAGTCCGGCGATGCCAGGAACATTTTCTGTGCCGGGACGGCGATCACGTTCGTGGCTGCCGCCGAAAAGCAGCGGTTCCATTGGAGTGCCGGAGCGGACGTAAAGAGCGCCGACTCCTTTGGGGCCGTAAATTTTGTGCGCGGAAATCGAAAGCAAATCGACGCCGAGGGCGTTCACGTCGAGCGGAACCTTTCCGGCGGACTGGACGGCGTCGGCATGAAACCAGACATCGGCTTCTTTCGCGATGCGGCCAATTTCTTCTAACGGCTGGAGCGTGCCGATTTCGTTGTTTGCGTGCATGATGGTGACTAGAACTGTTTCCGGACGAATCGCGTTTTTTACCGCGACGGGATCGACGACGCCTGCGCGATTTACCGGCAGAAATGTCACGTCAATACCGCGCTTGACGAGCGCCTGACACGGATTCAGCGCAGCGCTGTGCTCGATTTGCGTGGTGATGATGTGACGACGCGTGGCGGATTCACCGCCGGCGATGCCGAAAATTGCTAGATTGTCAGATTCCGTGCCTCCACTGGTGAAAGTGATTTCAGCGGCCTGCGCGCCGATTAGCGCGGCGACGGCGATTCGTGCGCGTTCGACGGCGGCGCGAGTTCCCTGTCCGAAAGAATGTATCGAGCTGGCGTTGCCATATTCGGCGGAAAAATACGGCAGCATCACGGCCAGGACTTCGTGGTCTACAGGCGTGGTGGCGTTGTGATCGAAATAGATGCGATGGATGTTTGGCAAAATTGCTTTCTTTCAAGTACAGGATAGACGTTTCGGGAAAGGATGGTCAAGGCACAGGGGCAGAACAAAAAAACCGCCAAGCGTGGCGGTTAGTTTTGATACACCTCTTCTCCGCTTGTAAGCTTGGCAGGCTTGTCGAGATTTTGGCAAGCGGAAAATGGACCAGATTCGGTCCTGTTCCGGGGACGCGCTGGGCCGAGCCTCGAGAACAGCAGAGGTTCATGCTTTACACCGCCCGGTAGGCACAACTTGCGATTGTCGAAGCTGAAGCTTCGATCCCGGACAACAATTCACGGAAAACAGAACGTCGTCGCAAATCGGGGTGCCAGATTACGGCGTAACTTTGTTCGGCGGCGGCAGTTTATATCTTGGGGAGCTTGGATGGACTGCACCGAAATGAGTGTCGGTGCTGCTTAAGATGCGAAAGATTGGCGGGTGCGCGTGCGTATGTTATGGTGGATGGCATCCGAGGTGGCGCGGCGTCTGGGCCAATTGTGTATTCAATTTTGGCGCAGAACGGTTTATATTTGCCGGCCATCCAGTACCAAAACTACCCATGGGAACCACTCGACCTACAGCACAAATGCCCGATCTTTCCGCGTTGCGGATTGCCGATAACCGGCGCGGCGGTAAACCTGTGGGCAAATGGATTGGGATTGTAGTTATTTTGTTGCTGATTGTGGCGGCGGGATTGTGGGGCGCGTCGATGCTGAAAAATCGCGCGCCGGAAGTCGAAGTTGCGGCGGCCATTTCGCCGAATAGCGCGCCTGCTTCGGTGCTGCTGAACGCGACAGGATATGTGACGCCGCGGCGAAGAGCGTCAGTGGCGGCAAAAATCACCGGAAAAATTGTTGCGGTGTATGTGGATGAAGGCGTGCACGTGACGCAAGGACAGATTCTGGCGCAGCTGGACGATTCGGATTATCGAACGTCGATGATTTCAACGAAGGCGGATCGTGACTCGACGCTTGCGCTGATTCCTGATTTGGAAGTACAGCTGGGAAATGCAGAGCGGGAATTGGCGCGTACGAGTCAGCTTACGGAAGCGCACGTTTCGACTCCACAGGCACTGGACACTGCGCAAACTTTGGTGAACCGTCTGAAAGCGCAAATTGCATCGGCGAAAGTTCAGGTGTCGGCGGCGAATGCGAAAATCGGAATTGACCAGCAGAATATTGATAATTGCCAGGTGCGGTCGCCATACGACGGAATTGTTGTTTCCAAAGATGCGCAGCCGGGCGAGATGATCTCGCCGATTTCGGCGGGCGGCGGATTTACGCGGACGGGTATTGCGACGATTGTGGACATGGCGTCAAACGAAATTGAAGTGGACGTGAATGAAAATTATATTGCGCGGGTGAAACCGGGTCAGCATGTGATGGCCACGCTGGACGCATATCCGGACTGGCAAATTCCTTCCCACGTACGGACAGTGATTCCTACGGCGGACCGAGTGAAGGGCACGGTGAAAGTGCGAATTTCGTTTGAACATTTGGATCCGCGGATTTTGCCGGACATGGGAGTGAAGGTCGCGTTTCTGCCGGATGAAGTGAAGGACGAAAGAAAATCGGCGGCGTTGGCGCTAGTGCCGCAGCAAGCGGTGCGCGTGACTGGCGGACGCAGCGCGGTTTTTATTTATAAAGATGGCGTGGTGGAGCGGCGCGCAATCAGCACCGGTGCGAAGCGCGACGCGAATGTGGAAGTGCTTTCCGGAATTGCGGTGGGCGACTTGGTGATTGTGAAAGGGCCGGACGATTTGCAAGACGGCGAGCGAGTTCAACGAAAACAGTGAGGCAAACGAAATGGTACGAGTAGATGGCGGGGCTAACAGCAACAGCTTAATTTCCGTGAGGAACCTGGGGAAAAATTATCGCCGGGGCAGCGAAGAAATTCACGTGCTGCAAGGGTTGAATCTTGACGTGGACGCGGGCGACTTCGTAGCGTTCATGGGGCCGAGCGGCTCAGGCAAAACTACTTTGCTGAATTTGATGGGCGGGCTGGACGTGCCATCGCAAGGCAGCATTCGCGTAGCCGGAGACGAAATTACTAATATGTCCGCGGGGAAACTGACTTCGTGGCGAGCGCGTCACGTGGGATTTGTGTTTCAGATGTTTAACTTAATTCCGGTGCTGACGGCATTTCAAAACGTTGAGCTGCCTTTGCTGCTGACCAGCTTGAGCAAATCGGAGCGGCGGACGCATGTGGAGTCGGCGCTGACGCTGGTGGGATTGGCGGACCGGATGAAACATTTTCCGCGGCAACTTTCCGGCGGACAGGAACAGCGCGTGGCGATTGCGCGAGCGATTGTGACGGATCCAACTTTCCTGCTGTGCGATGAGCCGACCGGAGATTTGGATCGGAAAAGTGCTGACGAAGTTCTGGAACTAGTGCAGCGACTGACGGAGGATCACAAAAAAACTGTGCTGCTGGTGACGCACGATCCGCTGGCCGCGGAGCGAGCGCATTCGATTTTGCATCTGGATAAGGGAGTGCTGGCGGAAGCGCAAACGAGTGGGAGCCACGCATGAAATATTTTCGATTGCTGCGCGTGAGCTTGCTGCGGAAGAAATTCCGGACGTCGCTGACGATTGGGTCGTTCGCGGTGGCGATGTTTTTATTTGGGCTACTGATTACGATTCGCACTTCGTTCAATCAGGGCGTGGAAGTGGCGGGCGCGGACCGAATTATTGTGATGAACCGAATTACGTTCATTCAGCCACTACCGCAAGCATACGCGGGGCGCCTGAGTGTGATTCCGGGAATTAAAGAAATTACGCACGCGACGTGGTTCGGCGGAATTTATCAGGACGAGAAAAATTTCTTTCCGCAGTTCGCGATTGATCCGGAGAGCTGGCATGTGATGTATCCGGAATATGTGGTGCCCGACGATCAATGGAAAACTTTTTTGAACGACCGCGAAGGGGCGGTTGTGGGTGAAGGCACCGCGAAGCGATTTGGATGGAAAGTGGGCGACCGCGTTCCGCTAAAAGGCGCGATTTACACGGGAAACTGGGAATTTAATATCGATGGAATTTACAAAGGCACGCGGAAGGCGGACGACACAACGCAATTCTGGTTTCACTATGATCATTTAAACGAAAGCCCCGCGATGTTTTACAAGAACACCGTCGGATGGTATGTGGTGCGTTTGAATAATCCGGACGACGCGACGGGAGTCGTGAAAAAGATTGACGACACGTTTGCGAATTCTTCTTATGAGACGAAGAGCGCGACGGAACTGGCGTTCGCCGCGGGATTCGCGAAGCAAACGGGAAACATTGAATTTCTGATGCTATCGATTGGCGCGATTGTATTTTTCACATTGCTGCTTGTGACGGGAAATACGATGGCGATTGCTGTTCGCGAACGGACGCCGGAGCTGGCGATTTTGAAGGCGCTGGGATACTCGAACGGATTTATTTTGATTTATGTGATTGCGGAATCGGTTTCGATTGCGGTGATTGGGGGCGTTATCGGATTGGGTTTGGCAAAATTAGTTACGCTGGGTGGCAGTCCCGTTCCGAGCATGTTGCCGCTATTTTATTTGCCGATGGGGCAAGCGGGTTATGGCGTGATTGTGGCGCTGGTGATCGGCGGCCTTGCGGGATTAATTCCGGCGATTACAGCGAGCCGTTTGCGTGTGGTGGATGCGCTTCGGAAAGCGTAGCGAAAGTTTGATGGAGGAATTTTAAATTGGCGATTCCAGTTATTTACAATTTGCGAAGCGTGCGCGTGCGATGGACTTCGTCCATCGTGGCTGTAATCGGGATTGCCGGCACGGTGGGAGTTTTCGTGGCGATGATGGCGATGGCGCGCGGATTTAAGGCCACGCTGGTTTCGTCGGGATCGCCTTCCAATGCGCTGATTATGCGGGCGGGATCAAATACTGAAATGGTTGGATCGGTGACGCTGGAGCAAATGCACATTGTCGAAACTGCGCCGGGGATTGCGCGTGGGCCGAACGGTCCGCTGGTGAGTCCGGAAGTTGTGGTGATCGCGCCATTTCCGTTGAAGGCGACAGGCACTGACGCGAATGTACAAGTGCGCGGAGTTTCGCCTCGAGCGCTTGAAGTGCGGCCGACGGTGCACATTATCGAAGGACGATTTCTTCATCCGGGGCTGAATGAATTATTTGTGGGAAAAAATGCGCTGAAAACTTATGTAGGGCTGGATCTGGGAAGCACGGTGAAGTTTAACGGTGGGATTTGGACGGTTGTGGGTGTCTTCGATTCGGGCGGAAGCGCGTTTGATTCGGAAGTCTGGTGCGACGCGGTGATTCTAGATCAAATTTACAACCGGCCGGTGAACATCTATCAATCGGTGACGGCGCGATTGAATTCGCCGGACGATTTTCAGGCGCTGAAAGACACGCTGACCGCTGATCCGCGGATGACGGTCTCGGTAGATCGGGAGATTGATTACTACGCGAAACAATCGGGAGCTCTGACGGCGGTGATTGAAACTATTGGAACGATGATCGCGTTCGTGATGGGAATTGGCGCGGTGCTTGCAGCGCTGAACACGATGTATTCCGCAGTTTCGGAACGATCGCGCGAGATTGCCGCAATTCGCGCGCTGGGATTTACGTCCGGCAGCATCGCAATTTCGTTCATGATTGAAGCGCTGATCATCGCAACGATTGGCGGAATTATTGGATGCCTGTGCGCATTGCCGCTGAATGGATTCACGACCAGCACGCTAAATTTTCAGACATTTTCGTCGCTGGCATTCGCATTTCGGATTACGCCAGTGGTGCTGGCGGCGGGGATGATTTTCGCGCTCTTCATGGGAATTGTGGGAGGCACTCCTCCAGCGATTCGCGCGGCGCGCAGGCCTATTTCTGCTGCGCTACGCGGGCT
>DASYNR010000184.1:0-3569 GCA_036008485.1 Candidatus Acidiferrales bacterium
GCAACAGTTGTTCGGGCTCGCTTGACAAAGGATGGGGTGCTGGATAGGATGAAATCGAAGCTGCGGAGCGAAAAAACTCTTGAGTGGCTTCGCCAAAACGCCCGCATCCAGGTCTCCGCGAAATCCGAAAGTACTAAATAAACGGACGGGGCCATCAGCGCTTTCACACAACTTTCCATGAAAAACTACGACGATCCGACACCCTACGCGACGACTCTTGTACCGATGGTGGTCGAACAGACCAACCGGGGCGAGCGCGCTTATGACATTTATTCGCGCCTGCTGAAGGACAATATTATTTTTATCGGCACGCCGATTGACGACCACGTCGCCAATCTGGTGACCGCCCAGCTTCTGTTTCTGGAAGCCGAGGATCCGGAGAAGGATATCTCCGTGTACATCAACTCCCCGGGCGGCTCCATCACGGCGGGCATGGCGATTTATGACACGATGCAATTCGTGCGTCCGAACGTGGTGACCATTTGCGTCGGACAGGCTGCTTCCATCGCCGCGCTGCTGCTGACGGCGGGCGCCGAGAAAAAGCGCTTTGCGTTGCCGAACGCGCGCATCCTGATTCACCAGCCGTGGATGTCCGGACTTTCCGGGCAAGCGACGGACATTGATATTCACGCGAAAGAAATTATTCGCATGCGCACTTCGATCAACGAGCTGATGGCCAAGCACAGTCATCATGACCTTGCTACACTGGAGAAGGACGTGGAGCGGGATTTCATTATGTCCGCGGCGCAGGCCAAAGAATATGGATTGATCGACGAAATTATTACGAAGCATCGCTAAAGTATTTCGGGAACGATGAGTGATTTTAGAACGGTAGGGCGTGCGAATCAGTTAGTAGCAAAGTTGATGCGCGCAAATCAAGCAGGGGAAGTTTCGGCCTAGAATGAAGTTGGAAAGCGGCGGCGCCCTGAATCAACCAAGGGGGAGCGCAGCCCGAGGCCAAAACACCAGTGAGAAAAATAGGAAACGAAGAACCGCTACGCTGTTCCTTCTGCCATAAGACGCAGGAGCAAGTCGAGAAGCTGATCAGCTCGCCTTCCGACTATCCGCGCGCGTTTGTCTGCAACGAGTGCGTCACCGTTTGCCAGCAAATTCTGGACGAAGAAAAGCGCGAGCAAACTCCGCCAGCGAATCGCCGCCTTCCGAGGCCGCCGGAGATCAAGAGCTTCCTGGACCAGTACGTGATCGGTCAGGACAAGACGAAAAAGAAATTGGCTGTAGCCGTTTACAATCATTACAAGCGAATTTTCCTGAACCGCCAGCCCGGAGAAGTTGAGCTGACCAAGTCCAATATTCTGTTGATTGGGCCGACCGGAACTGGAAAGACGCTTCTTGCGCAGACTTTGTCGCGCATGCTGGATGTGCCCTTCGCAATTGTTGATGCGACGACCCTTACCGAAGCCGGGTACGTTGGCGAAGACGTCGAGAATATTATTTTGAAGCTGCTGCAAGCCGCCGATGGCGACGTGACCAAAGCGCAGCAAGGCATCATCTACATCGACGAGATCGATAAGATTTCCAAGAAGGACGAGAATCCTTCGATCACGCGCGATGTCTCCGGCGAAGGCGTGCAGCAAGCGCTGCTGAAAATTTTGGAAGGCACCATCGCAAATGTTCCTCCGCAGGGCGGACGAAAGCATCCGCATCAGGAATTCACTCCTGTGGATACGACCAACATTTTGTTTATTTGCGGCGGGGCTTTCGTTGGGCTTGAAAAGGTTGTCGAGCGGCGCATCGGGCAGAAATCCTTGGGATTCCACACCGATGCCCAGCCAACCACGACCAGCAAGCGCAACATCGAATTACTAGAACAGGCTCAGCCGACCGACCTGATTCGCTATGGATTGATTCCGGAATTTGTTGGACGTCTGGCGGTCGTGGGAGTTTTGAGCGATCTGGACAAGTCCGCGTTGATGCGAATTTTGACCGAGCCGAAAAATGCGTTGGTGCGTCAATATCAGCGCCTATTTGAGTTTGAAAATGTTAAGCTCAAATTCAACGATGATGCGCTGGAAACAATTGCTGAACTTGCGCTGCAACGAAAAGTGGGAGCGCGCGGATTGCGCATGATTCTGGAAGATTTAATGCTCGACCTGATGTACAACCTGCCCGCCCAGCGCAGAGTGCGTGATTTTGTGGTAACGGCTGATATGGTGCGCGGCCGGGAAATTAACTGGAGCCTGCTGGAAAAAGCCGGCTAGAAAATTATCCAAGGGACCCCATTGCCAAATCAAGAATCCTCGTTTCTCCGGGAAAAGAACGATCAAAAGCGCGTACCCATGATGCCGGTGCGCGAACTGGTTATCTTCCCTCAGCAGATGAGCCCGTTTATTGTTGGCCGAGAAGGCTCGGTGCGCGCGCTGGAAGAAGCCATTGCAGGCGACAAGAGAATTTTCCTTGCCACGCAACTGGACGCCAGCATTGACGATCCGAAACCGGAAGATATTTACACCGTCGGCACGATTGCGAACATCGTGCAGAGCGTGAAGCTACCCGAAGGAAACATTCGCGTGCTGGTGGAAGGAATTGAACGCGCGAAAGTTGTAGACATCACCACGAACGAAGGATTTTTCCGCGCTACGCTGCGAGTGATTCCCTCAAAATTTGAACCTTCGCCGGCCACGGAGCAATTGGTGGCGCGCGTGACCGCGCTTTTCGAGCAGTACGTGAAACTTTCGCAGGCTGTGAATTACGACACGGTTGTTGGCGCGGCGCGTTCCGATGATCCGGGCCGCGTGGCCGACGCGATTGCGGCGAACGTCAATTTGCCATTTGAAGAGAAGCAGGAACTGCTCGAAATGTTTGATTCGGTCGAGCGCCTGCAACAACTGGAAAAAATTCTGGACGTTGAGCTGGAAAAGCTGAACGTTGAGCGCAACATTAATTCCCGCGTGAAGCGCCAGATGGAGCGCGCGCAAAAAGAGTATTACCTGAACGAGAAGATGAAGGCCATCCAAAAGGAATTGGGCCGCGGCGAAAAAAGCGAAATCGATGAGCTGCGCAAGAAGATTGATTCTTCTGGAATGAAGAAGGACGCGCACGAAAAAGCCGTGCAGGAATTGAAGCGATTGGAAATGATGCCGCCGATGTCCGCGGAATCAACCGTCAGCCGGAATTATCTGGATTGGCTGCTGGCCGTGCCGTGGAAAAAGAAGTCCAAGGAAATCCGCGATATTGCTGTTGCGGAAAAAATCCTGGACAAAGATCATTACGGCCTCGAGAAAATCAAAGAACGCATCCTGGAATACCTCGCTGTCCGCCAACTGGTGAAAAATCCCAAAGGTTCGATTCTCTGCTTCGTGGGGCCGCCGGGCGTTGGCAAAACTTCGCTGGCCACTTCGATCGGCAAAGCGACGGGGCGCAAATTTGTGCGCGTGTCACTGGGCGGAGTGCGGGATGAAGCGGAAATCCGCGGACATCGCCGCACCTACATCGGCGCGCTGCCCGGCCAGATCATTCAAATGATGAAGAAAGCCGGCACGATCAATCCGATATTCGTGCTCGATGAAGTGGATAAAATGTCCGCCGACTTCCGCGGCGATCCTTCGGCG
>DASYNR010000185.1:0-9873 GCA_036008485.1 Candidatus Acidiferrales bacterium
ATGGAAGGATTGCAGCAGGCGGCCAGCTCTGTCGAGCGCTTGAGGCAATTCATGATTCGGCTGAGTGAAGTGAAGGGCACGGAGAAGAAGGCGGACGCGAAAATCGTCGTGCGCGTTAAGAAAGCCGAAGAAGATTTCGACGCCGGCATGTCCGACGATCTAAACACCGCGCAAGCGCTCGCCGCTGTTTTTGAATTAGTCCGCGATATGAATATCGCGATGGAGTCCGGCAAGCTCAGCGCGACTGATGCGAACGTCGTCCGCAAAGCAATGCTCGGTTTCGACGAGATTTTCGCCGTCCTGAAAGATGACGACGCCGAACGACTGCGCGCGCTAGGATTCGCTACCGAATCAAGTGGCCCCAGCGACGAAGAAATAAATGCGCTTGTAGCAAAGCGCGTCGCCGCAAAGAAGAATAAAAATTTCGCGGAATCAGATCGCATCCGCGATGAGCTGGCCGCGCACGGTATCATTTTGGAAGACACGCGCGAAGGTGTGCGTTGGAAACGGAAGTAGGCGAGGTAAGATGGTTGTGCGAGATTAGAATGCCGTCCAACAGTTACAATCCGGTCCCCGCGCACCATAAGCCATCGCAGGACCGCCCCAACTTGTACGGCGCTGCCTAGCGAATCCTCCTCGGTGTCCGCGAAAGAACTCTCTTTCAATTAAGCAATCTTCAGCCGCGCATGCGGTTTCGCGCTTACTATTTTTCTCGGAGGACAAAATGCCGACACTCACGAAAAAGAAATCCGCAGCAGCGAAATCCGGCACGAATGGCAAACCCGCGTCATCAGGCGCAGTGTCCGCAATTCCGAAACTCCCGAACCTAATCACTCCTCTTCCCGGCCCTCAGGCAAAAAAGATTCTTCAACTGGACGACCAATATATTTCCCCGTCCTACACGCGCGGATATCCGCTTGTCGCGAAATCCGGACGCGGCGCAACAATCACGGACGTCGACGGCAATGTGTTTCTCGATTTCGCAGCCGGCATCGCAGTTGTCGCCACGGGACATTGCCATCCAGATGTCGTCGCCGCAATTCAGAAGCAGGCCGCCGAGCTAATTCACATTTCCGGCACGGATTTTTATATTCCGAACATGGTGGAACTCGCCGAGAAGCTCGCAAAAATCGCGCCCGGCAAAGAGCCGAAAAAAGTCTATTTCGGAAATTCCGGCGCGGAGGCGATTGAAGCGGCGATGAAGCTCGCGCGGTATCACACGCATCGCGAAAAATTCATCGCGTTTTACGGAGGCTTCCACGGCCGCACATTCGGCGCGCTTTCGCTCACTGCGTCGAAGGCCGTGCAGCGCAAAGGATTTGGCTCGCTGCTTTCCGGCGTGTTTCACGCGCCGTATCCCATCGCGTATCGCGGCGTGACCACGGAAGATTGCATCCACTTCATCGAGCGCCGGCTATTTCGCTGGGTCGTGGATCCTGCTGACGTTGCCGCGATTGTCGTCGAGCCGTTTCAGGGCGAAGGCGGATACCTTCCCGGCCCGCCGGAATTTCTGCAAGCGCTGCAACAAATCTGCCGGCGCAACGGAATTCTCCTGATCGCCGACGAAGTGCAATGCGGAATGGGGCGTACAGGAAAATGGTGGGGCGGCGATCACTCCGGCATCGAGCCAGACATTATTTGCGTCGCAAAGGGAATTGCCAGCGGAATGCCGCTCGGCGCCATGATCGCGCGCGCCAGCGTGATGGATTGGAAACCGGGCGGACATGCCTCCACATTCGGTGGGAATCCGGTGTGCATCGCGGCGGCGCTCGCCACTTTGAAATTAATCGAAGGCGGCTTGATGCAGAACGCGACGCGCATGGGCGAATTTTTGCTGAAGCGCATGGCCGACTGGCCAGAGAAACACAAAATTGTCGGCGACGTTCGCGGACGCGGCCTGATGATCGGCGTCGAACTCGTCCTAAATAAAAAAACGAAGGAACGCGCTCACGACTTGCGCGACAAGGTGGTAGATCTCGCATTTGAAAAAGGCGTCCTGCTGTTGGGCGCAGGCGAAAACACAATTCGCATCGCACCTCCGTTGCTAATTGACCAGCAGCAAGCCGAATTCGCCGCGAATGTACTGGACGATTGCATCACGCAGGTTGAGAGAGCTCTATAATGCGAGTTGATTCACCGCAGCGAGCTATATCAGACGGAGGTGCCTAGTGGAAAGACGCCGGAACCCAAGTCTCGAAGAGATCGACGATGCTCGAGACGAAAAGCCCGGTGACTTCGGCAATCAAGTTCTCTACCGACCGTGGGCTAACAGCCCGCGCCACAAGGTTCGTGGTGTAATCGCCGCGAAAGTGAATATTATCGGGAGTGTCTATGCGGTTTCAATTGAACGTGGCCGCGGCCCCAAAGGCGATGCTGGTGACGATTTTTGGCAAGATCTAGTGGTGCCGAAGATCTTGAACGAAAATATCGACAGTTGGTTTTGAGGACTGCGAAAGAGATCCCTGAAAAAAGCTCCGAATGCGAAGGACACCGCGCTCGATCTTGAAACGCACGCGAACCTAATGAAGTTGTTTAGGAAGATTGCAAGAAAGGAGCGGCGCTCGCTGGCGTCGAAGTATTTGCACTTTCATTTTCCTTCGCGTTTCTACATCTTTGATTCCCGAGCGGTCAAAGGAATCTCGAAATTCATTGAGCCAGCTTCGGCCAGCTTTTCACAACTCCGAGGAAAGTTCGATAATGCCTACGCGCGCTTCTATCTTAGGTGCGAAGCTCTCAATGAAACGATATGTAGAGATTTTAAACGCCGCCTTACGCCACGCCAGATGGACAATCTACTGTTGGGTCGCAAGTGACACCAGCCAGTCCCTCACCGCAAAACCTTCAGCAAATCTTTCGATCCCGCGGATCCGTGAATTCCACTGCCCGGCAATGCGCGCTTGGAGCCCATCGGTTTCAGCATCCAATTTCCGGCGCGCTGCACGTATCCGCCAATCGCCTGCGAAGTCCACAGGAAATGTCCGATGGTTAGGCGGCCAACCAGCTTGTGATTTCCCACCGCAGCCATTCCCATGGACGCGATGCATCCGCATTGCGAACAGTCCGGATCGCCACCAAACTGACAGGGCACGACAGGCGTTTTGAAATCGGCGGAAATCGAGCGCGTAGTACTGGCGAAAACGCACTTCTCGGGCGATTCCGGAGGCCGCAGAAACTCATTAATCACCAGAGCGGGCATGTCGAGCTTCGGCCTGCTCTCCCGTAGACGCAATAAAATTTCAACCACGCGGTGGCGTTCTTCGACGGAAAGAATTTCCGGATCCTTCGCGCCGCGCTGCGGAGTGAAAATACTCATCCAAATTTTTTCCACATTGGAATTCGCCGACCAAAAATCGACGAACTCATCAATATATCCATCGCGTTTTACCATCGCGCTGGTGATTGTGCAGTGTACGGTCGCGTGCTGACCTTCAATGTTCCGAAGAATGCGCTCATAAGTAGCGGGCGCGCGGCGCAGATCGTGCTCCGGCTGCAGACCGTCAATCGAAACTGTTATTTGCAGATTTGGCAGAGCGGCCCATGCGACGGGAATTGGACGGAACGCGCTTGTCACCACTTGAACTTTTGTGCGCTTCACCAACTGCGGCAGCAGCACTTCCAGTTCGCGGTAGCGCACCAGCGGATCGCCGCCGACAATGGAAAGATGCATCGGCTTATGTTCTTCCACCAGCCGAAGCACTCGCGAGATTAGCTCTTCGCCTTTGAAGTCGGAGAGGCTGCGCAAATTTACCGCATCAGGGCCAAGATGAGCGTCTTCATAGGCGTAGCATCCCGGACAGCGCAGCGGACATTCCTTGGTGATTTCAAGGGAAAGCGTCGGTGCGCGGCCTTGCAGGATGCGTCCCCAAGTTTGAAATAGAGTTTGAACTTTTAGACGCATGTTTTGCCCGCCGATGGTTAGATGCGTTGGCCGGCCTAACGTGTTGGATGCAGAGAAATATTAAACGGACACACTGGGTAGGGAAGCAGGGACTCACACAACTACAGTGGATTCATTTCGCAGACCCCGCGAGCGATAGAACTCGAGTTGTCCTATCGCCGGGCAGAAAAGCAGAAATTGGCTTGGAGACTCGCCTTGTTAGTCGGCCACGTTCCAGACGTAAAGGAAATCAGAGTCGGTTGCAGTGGCCACTTTTCGCGATTCCTTCCGCGTGGCGCGGTTCAGCGCCGAGCGCACTTTTTCCTTCGATTCAGCCAGTTCGGCCAACGGAACTTTCAGCGCGGAGCCGACCTTCAAATTGTCCAGATCCTTCATAATTGTCGTGACGATCTCTTTGTGCTTGCCGTTCCGGCCCATCGGAATATTGGCCTGCACCATTGTTTTGAAATGCGTAGGAGCAGGCTTTGTGGAACTGGATGCCATATCGTCCTCCTTGACGATAGATACGTTAACCTAACGAGGCGCTATCGTATCCGAACGTAAAATAATATGTCAAGCAAAATAAAACGAAAATTAACGCTTCTGGCGGAGATTAGAATCGCATCCTCAACCGGCGCCTAATGTAATTGCTCGTGCACGTTACGAGCGCCTGATTGCGTACTGACAACGCGATAGTTCACTTCCTATAAATCTTCTCGAAAACCTAAAGATCTCACCCGTATCGTTTCGGCCCTGCTAGCTTTGAAGACGGGTTCAGGAGGCACGGAAATGTTGAAGGCAGTCACGCATTTCAAGCAGGTTCCACTCGCAGTCGTGATGAAAATCATGGAGCGGGACAAACAGATTGAAACGTCGGAAGAATCTCGGCAGAACAATCTGCCGCTCCGGTCGACTCCTTCAACAGATATGACCGTCACTAAAGGAGGCGAACATGAATAGCCGATATCCGTTTGATATTTTTCGCGTTGAGCGGCGGGGCGTGCTCTGGATCGAATCAGCGCCGACGGTTGAGGCCGCGAAGAAGCTGATCGAACAGTTTGCTGCTCGTGAGTCCAGCGAGTATCTGGTGCTGAACCAACTTACCGGAGACAGGGTGATGTTGGAGTCGCCTCGTGCGCCGGCGCAATGAAAGCCCGGGTTCGAGGTAGGGATGAGGATACAGATTGGCGACCAGTTTTGGGGCGACGAAGGATTTGCGGCGATGCTCGAAAACGGTTGCAACGAGGAGACTGCGTGAGTGATGCGAACGTTGTGATTGATAAATTGCGGCACATTGAAGAGTTGTGGGAGAAGTTGAAGGCAGTCAAAACCAACACGCCCGAATATGCAGTGCTTATAAAGCAGATTGGTGTCCTGTCAATCGAATATCAGCAGCTAGCTGAAGTAGCTAAAAAACCAGAGTGAGGCGCTAGAGGTCATGGCCGACCACGATTTGAAACACCCCGAATGGCAGATCCGGTTGGACGAAGTTCTCGCGGAATCGGACGTCAAAAAACTACCCGCCAAAATTCACGGCGTCGAGACCCTGATTTCTGAGCGGCTGCGGCAATTGGACTACAGCAAAGTTGACGATAACGAGCGCGAAGCCATCAACACGGCTCTGAGTATTTTGCGTGTCGTAAAACGTGAGCGATTGGGATTCCCCGACTGGAATTAGGCGAATCTAAGGGTCAATGTCGGCTTTCCTACAGTGTTTCTCCTATGTAGTTTCTCGCGACATCCTGCTATCAACGTCTGACCCAGACCAGACGGCCAAGTGGCCGCCGAACCCCAGTTCGCGAACTCACTTCGGTAGGCATTCGGGATTGGTTCAACTCGATATGGAAACGAAGCAATCTAGCGTGAAAAAGACGGCATTGGTGGTGGAAGACAATACTGCAATTCGCCAGATGCTGGTGTCCGCGTTTCTAACAAACGGAGAATTTCAGACTTGCGCGGAAGCCGAAAATGGCAAAGAAGGCATTGAGGTAGCGAAGAAAATTCATCCGGACATTATTACTCTGGATCTCTCGATGCCGGTGATGAACGGAATGGAAGCCGCGTCGGAACTAAGGAAACTATTTCCGAAAACGCCGATCATTTTATTCACTTTGTACGGAGACGGACTTTCTCAAATCGAAGCCGCGAAGTCCGGCGTAAATCTGGTCCTGTCCAAATCCACGCCACTTCCGATGTTGATCGTGATTGCCCACAGGCTGCTCGGACTGCCGGACTGAAATC
The DNA here is from genome assembly GCA_036008485.1 of Candidatus Acidiferrales bacterium. GTDB lineage: Bacteria > Acidobacteriota > Terriglobia > Acidiferrales > UBA7541 > DASTCZ01. Next base: position 6,119 of record DASYNR010000185.1, read on the forward strand.
CGTTTCACCGCGGGATGTTCCGCGGGCGAATGCGGCTACGCGAGGAACTTCGCGAGCGGCTCCCAATAATTTCCTTTCCAGCCGGCGACGAGATTTTCTGCATCGCCTTTCGGAAATCCGAGATGGTCAAAAATAATTTTAGTTCCCGCGCCTTCTTCGGTCAGCGCGAATTTCACGATGGAATATGCGCCTGCATCCCAGTAGGAAACCCGCCAGGCTTGAACGATGCGCTCGTTTGGCAGAAGCTCGAGATGGCGTCCGATGATGAATCCGCCGAACAGTTTGAACGCGCCGCCAACTTCGCGGCTGATTTCGGCGGGTGACATGTCCTTGATCATTCCGGATTTCATCGCGGCGCTGAGCTTCACAATTTCGTTGAATTGTTTTGCGTCGGTCAGGGCGTCGTAAACACGCTTGCGGCTTGCCGCAAAAACATTTTCCATGTGAATGGATTCTGCGGTGTGCAAAATCTCTTCTTCCGGCCGCGCCCAGGATTTGTTTGCGCCCAAAGCTAGGGCGCCGAGCGTAATTGCCGCGCCGGAAACCAATTGGCGGCGCGTTGGAGAAGTTGCTGCGGTCAAATTGGTACTGGCGCTCGGACTGGTCTTCATGGATCCTCCATGATTATGCGGGCCCAATTTCTCGGATAAGAGTATCGCGTCGGAACGTATTGGAGGCAACATATTAATCGGCCGGCGCGATTGAAGCGCGTGCGCAGGAGGGAATATCTCAAGTCAGTTGATCATTCGTTCGATTGCTCCCACGGATTACGATCGGTGGTTGCCGCTTTGGCAGGGCTATAATCTCTTTTACGGACGTCCTGCGCTGGCGGAAGAAATCACCAACACCACGTGGTCGCGTTTTTTCACCGCGTACGATCCAATTCACGCAATTGTTGCCGAAGAAGATGGGCAACTTCTGGGGCTCGCGCACTTTCTTTTTCATCGCAGCACAATTCAAATTAAGTCGATATGCTATTTGTCGGACCTTTTCACAAACGAATCGGTGCGCGGAAAGGGAATTGGCCGTGCGCTGATCGAAGCCGTTTATGAACGCGCGAAGGACGCGGGATGTCCGCGCGTTTACTGGCAAACGCACGAAACTAATGTGACGGCGATGAAGTTGTACGATAAAGTTGCGGAGCGTTCCGGATTCTTGGTTTATCGAAAGCAAGTTTGAAAGCGCGACTTACTATGGCAAACAAAAACTCATCTCGACTTAAGCGCGCGATGCGAAACCGGCGACTTGTAAGATTTAGGCGTCGGTTTGAACCCGGTACTGTTCGGGGCTACGTACTGGATGTTGGTCCGAAATTCTTTCTTCTCGCGCTGGTGAGCGATCGCATCTGGTTCGACGGTTTTGAGTGTTTTCGCATTGGCGATATACATGACTTAATTTCTGACCCATACGCCAAGTTCGCTGAAGATGCGCTAAAGAAACGCAACGAACGCATGCCGAAGAAACCAATGGTGAGCGTTCACTCGATTGAGGAACTTCTTCTCTCCGCGTCCAGAGCATTTCCGTTAGTCACTATCCATCGCGAGAAGGTCGATCCGGATGTGTGCTGGATCGGTCGAGTCGTCGGAATTGACCGCGGTCGCGTTTCTCTGTTAGAGATTCGACCTGGGGCGGAATGGGATGACTCGCCAAGCAAGTATCGGCTGCGCGAAATTACACAAGTGAACTTCGGCAACGACTACGAAAACGCGCTCCACCTAGTGGGCGGCGAACCGACCGTAAGCTGACAATCCGTTGAGAGGATCATGGCTGGGAAGCGGTAGAATGGCGGCTTCATGCCTCTATTTGCGCGAATGATGTTTGGAATTGTGAATTTGCGAGCGCGGCGAGGGCTTTCGCCGCAGGACAAGAATGATGTACGTGTCAGCAAAATCCGCGCCGATACAACGAGCGTGAATGAAATCAATTTGGCGGTGAATCGTGCGGCGCGGCGAACCGGAGTTCGCGGAGAAACTTTTGCCTATTGGTATTTGCGGAAAAACGGATATGTGATTGTGTCACGCAATTTCATGGTGCCAGGAATGAAGGGCGAAATTGATCTGGCTGGGTACGACGGAAAAGTGTTGGCGTTCATTGAAGTGAAAACACGAACGAGCGCTGCGGATGAAATTGTGAAACCGGGCGAGAGGAAAGTTCTGCCTGAGGACGCGATGACTGCGGGGAAGCGTCACAGTATTGTGCGCATGGCGCGGATGTTTATGGTGGAATGGCGGCTGAAGAATTGCGATTGCCGGTTCGATGTGCTGGCCATTGAATCGCAGCCCGGAAACTTTCCGGTGGTGAGGTTGCACAAGGATTGTTTTGGAATTTCGGGAAGAGTTTGAACTCTCTTCAGAATGCAGACTGTGCTTACCTATTTTGAACCTGCTTCAACGTGCGCGTTGCGCGCGCGCATTCCGCTGCATACAATGATAGAGACATCTGCAAAAACAGGGCGAAGCATCGTAAATGATATGGATTGTAAACTTGGGAGGATTGTTTGCCTGAACTGCGTAAGGACCCGATCACCAATCGCTGGGTGATTATTTCCACGGATCGCGCGAAGCGTCCTACCGATTTCGTGCGCGAGAGTGTAAAGATTCATGGCGAGGATAACTGTCCGTTCTGCTACGGAAATGAAGGCAGAACTCCTCACGAGTTGCTGGCTTATGGACGCAATGGTGGAGATTCGGATCAACCAGGCTGGCGCGTGCGCGTAGTGCCGAATAAATTTCCGGCGCTGGGAATCGAAGGCGATTTGGATCGCAGCGGCGAAGGATTATTCGATCGCATGAACGGAGTTGGCGCGCATGAAGTGATCGTGGAAACGCCCGACCACAACATGACGCTTGCGCGTTTGGAGGACAAGGCGATTCTGGATGTGCTGTTTGCGTTTCGGGACCGCATGTTGGACCTGAAGAATGACAAGCGGTTCCGCTACATTTTAATTTTCAAGAATCACGGCGATGCAGCAGGCGCCTCGCTGGAGCACACGCATTCGCAATTGATCGCGCTGCCGATTGTGCCCAAGCGTGTGCGCGAAGAAGTGGATAACGCACGAAAATACTACGAAGAAAAAGAGCGGTGCATTTTCTGCGACATGATTCGTCAGGAGCGCGAAGAAAATTCGCGCGTGATCGTAGAAACGCCGGAATTTATTGCGCTCGCGCCTTACGCGCCGCGATTTCCATTCGAGGTTTGGATTCTGCCGAAGGTTCACAGCTCGTCATTTGAAAATAATCAGACGCCGGTATTCGGCGCGCTGGCGAAGATGCTGAAAGATATTTTGATGCGACTGGAAACGGTGCTCGACAATCCCGCGTACAATTTGATGATCCATACTTCTCCGATTGGCGAAGAATTAAATCAACACTATCATTGGCACATCGAACTAATTCCCAAGCTCACCAAAGTTGCGGGATTTGAATGGGGAAGCGGCTTTTATATTTGTCCAACTCCTCCGGAAGAATCCGCTCGATTTTTGCGTGAGGCTGCGATTCCAGTTTTGAAGTCCTAAGCCTTCTGAAGTTTGAAATCAAAAACCGTTAGTGGAGGGTTTGTATGACACTTTTCCCATTCTGGGGAATTGGGACCTATCCGCGTTTTTTAAGCGGGTACCCCCTCCCCCTGTTTTTGTCATGAATATCAAAACAAAGGGCTTACGGGCGCGAATCATGTTAAGAATATCAAACTAAAGGACTTATAAGTCGTTTGTTTTGATATTGATACAGGGTCGCGTTGGAATTGCACTACTTTGG
>DASYNR010000186.1:0-4866 GCA_036008485.1 Candidatus Acidiferrales bacterium
GCCCGATCCCGAAACTCACTGGAAACTACGGTTTCCGGGTAGCAATCTCTGCGCGGATCACCCCCAAATATTCGGTGGCGCTCTTCAGAGCTTGTTCGGCATCCTGATGGGAGACAAATCCAGTATCGTCGTATAGAGCTAGATTTCTTTTTCGGCGGAGGCGATCGAAAACTGTGAGCAACCCGGTATGTTTCTTGTCGATGTGACTGCGGACAAATTCGATAATGGCAATATGATGTCCTGGCTGGCTCCGAACGCGGGAGGCGTGGCTGAAGATAAATCCCAGGGAGGCCTTAAGCATCGCTTCGTAGGCTTGCTGAAGGCAGGCTTCCTCGTCAAACACGAGAATCTTGCGCGCGGACGTGAGTTTCCTTTCGGCGCTTTGAAGGAAGCGCTCGATTTGTAACCAGTCCACGCGTTGGGATGCCAGTTTCTTCACGCTACGCCGATCAGCGGAACGCGCTTATTGTGCCAGACGTTTTCGAGGAAAGCATCCTTGCGGGCACGGCGCGAAGTGAATTCTTTGCGGGAAAGAACCGTGTAATTTATTTCGCGGCCGAGGTGGCGCTCGAGTTTACGGATTGCCAAGGCCAGAAATTCAGCGGGTGGATTGCCGATGATGAGAACGTCGATGTCGCTGACGGCGTCTTGTTGATTTCGCGCGAAGGAACCGTACAGGAAAGCTTCTTCGATCCCTTTGATTTTTTGCAGTCCTTCGGCAATTTGAAATCTTGCGCCGATGGTTTTCGCGACGATGCTGCGAACTTCATTGAATAGAGGATATTTTCGATTGAGCTGAAAATACTTTTGGCGGCCACTGGTTTCTGACTGGAAAAGTCCTTCAAGCTCGAGGCGACGAAGTTCGCGGGAGAGATTGGAAGGGTCGATGGCAAGCTGCTGCGCTAAATCGCGCAGGTGACGACGGGCGGTGGGATTGGTGAAATAAAAGGCCAGGAGCCGCTGGCGTGGAACTGAGTGCAAGGCTAACATGTGGTCATTATATACCACATTTGCGGTAGATATTGACCATGGACTAATTTCAACAACCCACCGCAAGATCGGCGGGTGAAGCATACGGGGCGCACCGGACTTATTTTGTGGGATCGATCAGCGTGAAGGATTCGACGAAATTTTTCACGGTGGGCGGTTCCGCGGATTCGGGCACGAACAACGCAAAAACTCCATAAAAATAGTGTTTGCCCAGATAGAGATTTCCTATGTGCCGCGTCTTCGCGCCGGGTACTTCGCAGTTTAGGCGGTAAGAGCCGCCGATGAAGCCGTTGAGCGCGGGAGCGACGGGCTGTTCGCTAAACAATTTACACTCAGGAAAATTACCCAGGAGAGCATCACGGTGCGCTTTGAAGTTAGCGTCACTGACGGCCTGCTCCTGGCTAAATTTCAGGTAGAAAATGTTGTAGCTGATCGAGTGATCGATCGCCTGAATCGTATGCGAATCTCCTTCCGGATCGTGATTGGCCGTGTCGGAAGGATCGGTGGGCATCAGAACGGAAAAATTGCCGCCGGGATTTTTATACTCGCGCCAGTTTAGGGATTGCGCGGCAGCGGAAGTGACTACAAACAGCATAAGCGCTACGCGTAAAAATGTGATGCGCATTATTTCTCCCAACGCGGCAGTGAAGTGACATTGAAAATAGCAGTGGCGTGATTGTGGCGCAAGGAAATTTGGGGCGCGCGGCTATGATTTGAGATTCTTGCGATATGATGCGCTCGTTATGGGAAAAGCGAAAACTCGAATGGCGCGCGTGCTGGATCGGCTGGAAAAATTTTATGGCAAGCCGAAGGCGCCGAAGATTACTGACGCCTATCAGATTGTGCTGCACCGGAACACGGGCTATCCGCAGTCGGATGTGAATTGCGATAAGGGATTCGCGGCGCTGCGGAGGGAAATTGGTTTGAAGCCCGCCGAGATTCTGGCCGCGCCTGTGGCGAAGTTGCGCGACGCCTTGCGTGCCGGCGGAATTGTGCCGGAGCTGCGGGCTGAACGGCTGAAGCAGATTGCAGCGCGTGTGGAAACGGAGTTTGCAGGCGATCTGAATGCGGTGCTGAAGCGTCCTGTGGCAGAGGCGAAGAAGGCGCTGCGGAAATTTCCTACGCTTGGCGAAGCCGGCGCGGAGAAAATTTTATTATTTACAGAAACGGCGGCTGTTGCGGCAGTGCCTTCAAATTGCATTCACGTTCCACTTCGATTGGGATTTGGAAGAGAGAGTAAAAATTGGGCGGCTTCGTATAAGTCGGCGCAGGAGGCAATTCGAGAGCAGTTGCCGGAAACTTGCACAGCGCAGTTGCGGGCGTATCTTTTATTTAAGGAACATGGCCAGACGCTTTGCAAGAGTGCCCGGCCGAAGTGCGAGGAATGTCCCGTGACGGATGAGTGCGAGTATTTTGCGAAGGCGAGAGGGAAATCAGCGTAGATCGTGTTTACAACCGCACAATTTGACCGGCTGCGAGTTGTACTGGTGGCAACGCGCAATCCGCTGAACATCGGCGCAGCCGCGCGCGCGATGAGCAATTTTGGATTTCGCCGGCTGAGAGTGGTGCGTCCATTTGAGCCGGCATTTCTGGAAGCCAAGTCCGCGGTAGGCGCGGCGGAATTATTGGCGAAGGCCGAACATTTTGATTCGGTTGCGGATGCGGTAGCCGATTGCGCGTTGGTCGTCGGCACAACGGCGGTGCGTACCCGCAATTTGCAGCATACGGTGCGGAGATTGGAGGATGGCGCGCGGTTGATTCGCAAGCGGATGGCCGCGCCAGTCGGATCAGCGCGCCAGAAAAATTCAGGAGCAGTGGCGCTTCTATTTGGCTCAGAAAAAGTCGGATTATCAAACGAGGATTTAAGCCATTGCAATTGGCTAATGCGCATTCCAACGTGCGATGCGAATATTTCCATGAACTTAGGACAGGCCGTAGCGGTCTGCCTCTACGAATTAATAAGAGATGCGAAGATCGCACGCGGCTCGCGCGCTACAGAAAAAATTGAACTAGCTGGCGCGGAAGATTTGGAACGGATCACTTTAGTGCTGATGGAAACTCTACGGGCCAGCGGATATCTGGAGCGCCGCGTAATCTCGGATGTCGAGGAACGGATGCGCCGAATGGTCAGGCGCATGAATTTGCCTGCTCGAGATGCCGAAGTCTGGCTGGGCTTGTTACGTCAGATCGTTTGGAAATTGGGAAAAGATAATTCCTAGCGCGGCAGATTTGCCTTCCGAATTTCCTTCCGGAAATCCGGCGCTTTCAGTTCCACTGTCCTGCACATTTCGTACAGCCTGCTGCGTATCCGGGTACCAATGCGCTCCGTCAGCGTGTCTTCGCGATTGGCAGAAATAGATTCGCCGCTAGGCAGGCGGAAGCTCGCGTGGCTGTTTCTATTGGAGCTGGTCGAAATTCCCGCACGGCGCGCTGCAAACGTATCGTTTGGATCTCGCGGCTGGTTAACCGCGTCCATCGAGCTGAGATCACTCGGAACAACATTTTGTTGCCCACTAGAAATTTCGCCCCCGCGCGAATTCCCCGACGAAATCGGCTGCGGCGCCGCAGCCACAAAATCCGGCGCATCCAAATAATTGGTAGTCAGCAAAGTCACGCGCTTTTCGTTGTACCGCGTAGTCAGAATATGTCCGATGGTTTCCAGCGCCCACGCCGAAGGCTTGCCCGCGCCCAAATCATCCAGCAAAAGTACTTCCACATTCAGCACCGGCTCAAGCACTCCGGCTTCAGTGGCGTTATTTGCGGCGTTGTAACTTCCCTGAATTTCCTTCAGCAGCTCGCGATAATCGTAGAAGAGCGCCTCATGTCCGCGCGCAATCAATTGTTTTGCGACGGCCACCGCCAGATGCGTTTTGCCAACTCCGCACGGCCCGATCAGCAAAAGTCCCGCGTCCATTGTGAGCGGATAATCACGCGCGAATCCTTCGACGACCACTTTTGCTTGCGTCAGACTGCGATTGTGCGCGGTGGCTTCGTGCGCGCCTTCGTAAACATCAGTTTCATAATTCACAAAATCGCAGTGCTCGTAGCGGACCGGAATCCGCGCGCGGTTCAATCCGCGAGTGGTCCGTTCGGCTTCCACGCAATCGCACAAAACGGCCACGCGGGGTTGGCCTGCGGATGCGCCGGTGCGCGCATCAATTGAAATTACGCTTGCGCCGGCGGACGCTGCCTGACGCGCGGCCAGTTCCGGCACACGCGCAACGGCGGGCGAAAGTTCGCGTTCGCCTTCGATAATTTTCCAACCTGTGCCGCCGCATTTCGGGCAATCGGGACGCGCCATGTGATTAGCATAGGCGCTTGGGATGGTGACGCGCAAGCTGCGCAGCTTGTGTAAAAAATCCGCAGCTGTGGATATTTATTTCTAGCGGGCGAGATGCCGGAAGAATGCCAAGACTAGTAATCGCGGTGTATATATCGGAACGGAATGTGCACCACCGCTTCTACCGCGACGGCGTTTCCATTCCGATGCGCCGGAGTGAATTTCCATTCCGCAAACGCCGCCATCGCATTTTTATCAAGGACAGGATCAAGTGAGCGTACGATTTGCACGCTATCCACGGAACCATCTTCGCGGATAATGCCGAACAGAACTACTTCGCCTTCAATGTGTTCCTTGATTTGTTCCTGCGGGTAACTCGGATCCGTTTTGTGAATGGGAACCGGCCCGGAAAGTGTACCAGCGCGCGGCGCAGCGGGCGCGTTGGAATTCGATGAAGCGGAATCTTCGTCGAGTTCGGCGAATTTCAAAATCCAACTGCCGCTCACGCTCGAAAGATTCGGATTATTAATGTTCAGCGTGTAGATGGTGCGGTCGCCGAGAACTTTCTCCGGCGGCGCGCCGGGTTTCAGGCGTGC
>DASYNR010000187.1:0-8124 GCA_036008485.1 Candidatus Acidiferrales bacterium
CCACAAACTTCACTCGTTGCTCGCTCACATCCGTCCTCGCCCATGGCATCGTCCCGACCTCCCTGGCTCGAGACTCTACCCAACTCAGGTGTAACGGATGTCCTGACACAACCTGTAACGCATGTCATGAAACCATACAGCTTGCTGCGCCCTCGTCCGACTACTCTCGTAGGCATTTCCACGGGAACGCCCAATCTTTTCCATCCTGAGTTCTGAGCGGGTTGAATCTCCTGATTCGCGTTTTGGCGCAACTCGTCCCCCCAAATGGGAACTTCCACTCTGCCTCGAGAATCCATCGATTTCCGAGGGGCGCGCATCAATCCAAAAACAAAAGACTTATAAGTCCTTTCGTTTGATACGCACGCCCAAAACGGGCGGAGACGGTGGGATATCAACTGTTAACCCCGTTTCCGGCGTCACAACAACACCACGATGTGAAACGCGGGAGGCAAAACAGGAGTCTTACATTGTGAGCCTCGTTGCGAGCGCACTCAAGAATAATTGAGGCGCGTAAGGCGACCCGTACGAGCGTCTACTGCCGGAGGCCTCATATGAACAGCAAGCTTTGTACTGGTCTGTTGTTTCTTTCGATAGTGATGTCGGGATGCGCCACGGCACGGATGTATCCGGTGCAAGGTCCGCTGGCTACCCAGTCACCGGGAACCGTTTATTCCGCGAAGCTCACGGGCCTTTTATATTCCGGTGACATTACGATCACCACGCCAAGCGGCGAAGTCTGCAAGGGACGCTGGTCTCTAGTCAAGGGAGCTGCCTCGGCGGACCCGACGCCGGCCAGCACGCCAAACCCAAGCGCGACGCCCGACAGCACCCCAGTGATTGCGGGAATGCCCGCGGCGTGGGACACCGTTTACGGAAAAGGGTATTACGTCGCCCACGTGCTTGGGCAAAACGCGTACGCCCATTCGACGGTGACCGGAAATCGCGGGACCGTTCTCGACGTGGACTTCTACAAGGTGGATAACGGCCCACACGGGCATCCTCCCCTCGAGATATACGGCGTCGCGAAGGACAATCAAGGAGACGTCTTCAAGCTCGCGTTCTTCGATGACGGAAATTGATCGTCTTCTGCTGAATACGGCCGAAGAAGCTGCAGTGCAGGACGACTTCGTATCCGCCGTTAAACTTTGACTGGAGTTCGCGGATGGAATCCACGTTGGCCGGCGTGGCGCGGTGGATTCTATGGGCAGCCATGTGAATGAATTCATCTGGCGATTGGACGAGGGAGCGTCGAACGCCGCACGCCGGACAGGCTGGATAGTTTTCTGGATGCCGCCCCTGGCCGGCGTATTACGTATAAGAGCTTGATCGCCCAATAAAGCTACTTGGCCTTGCGAGTTATCTTCTTCCGCTTCTTCGGTTTGGAAGCCAGTACCACGTCCGCAATTTTATCCAGAAGCTCTAAGTCATTCATATTGTTGAGTATAATTCGTCTTCAAATCGGGTTTGGGAAGTGAACTGGATAATTTTATAATTTAGTACTAAGTACCATAGTTTACTTGACATTTGCCCGCCAGCCGCGCTACCCTAAATCGCAGGCTTGGAATCTCGACCTAGGTCGTCCTTCACGCCAGATTAGCTCGTTCCCAAAATGGGAATTTCCATCCTGCCAGTTCCAAGAATCCGTAGATTTCCGTGGACCGTGTATCAATATCAAAGCAAACGAGTTATAAGTCCTTTGTTTTGATATTGATGCCAGAATCGACCGACCTAACTCCTTTGTTTTGATATTGATGCTCAAAACAGGGGGGAGGGGGGGGGAGGTAACCTTCTGGTTACCCCATAATTTCCGGGGCCGTCAGCGCCCGATTTCTCGCGTGCTCCGCGATTCAAAACTCTGGTCACCGGAAGTGGGCGAGCTGGAAGGCGGCGGATCTGGCGCATACCCAACCGTTCGCGGATGCAGCGCAAAGAAAAGTCCGATGACTAATCCGGACACGAGTCCGCCAACGTGCGCAGACACGTCAACAACGGGAATGGCCGCGCCGATAACGAGATTCAAAAGCGCGAACTGCACCAACATTTTTAGCGTGGACGATTTACCAGCGGAATAAACCGTCAATCGCTTCAACGCGATTGGCGTGATCAGAAATCCGGCTACGCCGAAGATGGCGCCGGATGCGCCCACGCCGATTGAAGTCGGATGATACAAAGTGCTCGTAAGGCTGGCGCAAAGCCCGGTGGCGATATACGCAGCCAGATAAGGAAGCTTTCCGAACGCGATTTCGGCAAGCGGTCCGAGCATCAGCAGGCACCACATGTTCAGCGCGACGTGCAGCAGTCCACCGTGAACGAATGTGGAGGTAAGCAGTCGCCACCACTCGCCATTTCTGGTTAAGGGTGCGTAGTCACCGCCCCAGTTCACAAGCGTCTGCACTGAAAAGTCCACGGACTTCGTGGAGATGGCCATCGCTACGTATATCAGTAAATTAATTGCGATCAGCGCGCCGGTAACAGGTGCCATCCGAAGAATTGCCATGTACTGCCGAGTCCACGGCGTCTTGCGTCGAGTTACAACAGCCGTTCTCGGCGTTTTCGCGTAGCACGCGGGACAAAGTATTCCGTTCCCGGCAAAATCGTTACCGCATAAAGAACATTTCGGCATGGAGTAGTCGAATTCGTAGGGGAGGGTCTGTGACCCGCCCGCAGTTTTCGTAGACGCCAGCTTATCGTGAATCGCCGCGAACGCACAAAACTCTCGCGCGATGGCAGCGCGTGAGATACTCTGCGGAATCTGTAGCCCTTGCCGGGGCTTCAGGGTTCCTCTGCGGGAACGCCGAGATGACTAAATGCTGCGCGAAAGGGAATTGAAAATGAAGAAGCTGATCGCTCTGTTGTTCGTGGTAGGAATTTTTATTTCGGAACCAGCATTCGCCCAGAGAACTCCTGCTCCGGCTTCAGAGCAACACGAGTTTGTAATCCACAATTTCAAAACAGAATCCGGCGCGATTCTTCCCGAAGCGCACATCGTCTACGGAACTTACGGACATTTAAACGACGCGAAAGATAATGTCGTGCTGCTTCCATCGCATTACATGGCTCCATATCGCGGATACGAATGGCTCATCGGCGCTGACAAAGCGCTCGATCCATCCAAATTATTTCTCGTATGCACAGAATTATTCGGCAATGGCCGCTCGTCTTCACCCAGCAATACGCCGGAACCATTTCACGGTCCGCGTTTTCCGATGATGACAATTCGTGACAACGTCGAAGCGGTCCATAAACTTCTAACCGAAGAACTTCACCTCACCCACTTGCGAGCGCTAATCGGCTTTTCCATGGGCGCGCAACAGGCATTCCAGTGGGCCGTAAGTTATCCAACATTTGCAGACAGAATCGTCGCCACTTCCGGCACAGCAAAAACATATCCGCACGGAGTCGTCCGCCTCGAAGGGCAAATTTCCGCAATCACCGCCGACGAAACATTTGCAAACGGAGATTACACCGCTCAACCCGCGAAAGGACTTTCCGCGTTCGGGATGGTTTGGGCAGGATGGCTGTATTCCCAGGAATGGTGGCGCCGCGAATTATGGAAAACGACCGCGCCCAACGCGACGCTCGATCAAGAGATCGAACATTTCCGCACAAGTTTTATTCCCAATGCCGACGCCAATAATTTAATCCTGCAAATGCGCACATGGGAACGTCACGACGTCGGCACAACTCCGGGATTCAATGGAGACGTGGAAAAAGCGCTCGCTTCAATTAAGGTTCCGTTCCTCTACATGCCTTCCGCAACGGATCTTTATTTTCCCGTCGGCGACGCGCGCTACGAAGCTCCATTTATTCCAACCGTGACGCTCACTCCGATCCCATCTCTCTGGGGACACACCGCCGGCGCGGCCAGCAATCCCGCCGACGCAAAATTTCTAAACGATACAATCGGGAAATTTCTTTCCGGAATGAAATAGTTCTCGCGGAGCTAGTGAGAAGAACAAATTAAAAAATGGGCGCCCGCGAAATTCGCAACCGCCCATTTCAAACGACTGATAGCTTTGATTGCTCGATGTGAACTTTAGTCGTGGTGTTCGTGCCGCCAGTTCCAGTAGGCGCGCTGTTGTTCGCGCGTGTTCTTCCTGAAATCAACTTGGAAATCAGGATGATCGTGGCGCCATCCGTCATAGAGCTTGATTTCGTTGTCGTCCCAAACGTGATAGTCCTTGTGATCGCGGTCGTAAATCTTCACGCCGACGGCAACTTGCGGCGCGGCACTGGTGGTTCTCGTCGCCATTGGAGCAACAAGAGCGGTCGTCAGAAAAAGTGCGGTTACGAGTAATCCTTTGCGAATCATTGAATCTCCTTTTCTCGGGCTATCGTCTGGATCGCCCCGAACGGTCGAATAATACGGCGCTGGAGCAAGCGATTCATATCGCGGGAAGACCTGATAATTTTGCGGGAAATGCCTTACGTAATTTTGGATTGAGATGCAACTGTTCCAAAATGGACGTGAGCAATAGTGGACAGATTTCAGTCCGACGATACCGCATGATTTCCTCCAGCCGTGCGCTGAAAATAGCGCTCACGCGCTAAAGGAGATTTAATGAAACGACAGGGCCTTTTTCTAGCAGGATTGTTTTTGGCAGCCGCGCTTGTAGCTCCGATGGCAACGAAAACCAGCGCGACGCCGCAAGTTGTGAGCGTCCGCGTCTACGATCGCGATCACAAGGACTATCACAACTGGGACGATAACGAAGCGCGCGCGTACGAGGGATATCGGCACGATCATGCCGGCCTCAGCGTCACCTTCGGCAAGAATAACCGCAAACAACAAAGCGATTACTGGAATTGGCGTCACGAACATCCAGACCACAACTAACTTTCTTCCATCACTTCAGCAAATTATTTTCGCACCATGAATTTCTCGCGGATGCCGCAAGATCTTCATGGTGCGATTCGTTTCAGCGCTGACCATTCCGCTGCCGGTTTGGCGCGAAATGGTAACGGGCGAAATTTAAATGAGCAATAGAGCACAGATTTTGGTGTGCTCGCTGACGCAAGCTGAATACAAGTCGGGTAAATAAAAAGAAGCCGGGCTTAAAGGAGATTTAATGAATCGAAAAGGATTGTTCATTGCCGCGCTAGTTCTTACGGCAGCACTTGTAGCTCCGCTAGCTTCAAAAGTCAGCGCAGCTCCGCAAGTTGTGAGCGTCCGAGTTTACGATCGCGATCACAAGGACTATCACAACTGGGACGATAACGAAGCGCGCTACTACGAAACGTATCGCCACGATCACCGCGGATACGACGTTGAGTTTCGCAAAACCAGTCGAGCCCAGCAGCGCGCCTATTGGAATTGGCGTCACGAACATCACGATTAACTCTAAGTTCGGTTTAGAACTGTGCACGAATTATTTCAGCGTCCATGAATGTCGTGGCTCTTGCCACACATTCATGGCGCTGTCTTTTAATCTTGGCCTTGTTTCTTTGAGTCAGTGTTGACGGCAGGCGGAGACGGGCGCTTTACCGCGTAATATTCCGGCATGTGAACGCACAAACCGCCGCGCTGAGTAACTTTGGAATATCCCGCCACAAGTTGATCCTTATATCCGTCCAGCGAAAAATCAAAAGTCGGCGCGGTTCCGATGTTGGAAAGTTCCATATCAGATTGATCCATTTCCAATTTGCCGAAGCGGATTGGTCCGCCGCGGAAGGAAAGGAAATTACGTCCGCCGCAAACGTTGGCCGCTCGGGGATGTTGAGCAGGTTGACCGGGAGTTCCGAACATCAGCACCATCGCGCCATCGATCACGCGGACACCAATCACGTGCCCGCGCAATTCGGGAGGCGGAAGAATCTTCTGCGGATCAAGAATCAAATCGTCTTTATCCGTAGCGACGCCGGGAAGTTTTTTCGTGTTGATTAAATTCGAGGTATCCACCCCGAGCATGTCCATCAAACCCTTCACTGGAAGATGAAGCGCTTTCACTTTTTCTGTGTGCAGACGGATCAATCCTTCAGGTGTGAGCGAAACGGAACTTGTGGTTTCAAACGGTACGCCGCCTTTTATTACCAGTAGGCCGGAGAGAATGAGTCTACCATTGTCTGTTTTCACATTCAGATCCTTGATGGGCGAACCGGGCACAGCAAATACAAATTCGTTCATGTCACTCGTGAGCGCAGCCATTGTGATCGTAATGTCCGCGGAATCGACGTCCAGCCCGAAGGAATTCTTGTCGTCGAATATGGGCATGCTGCCGCCGATTGGGAACATGGTTCCGTCAAGCGCAGTAATGTGGGCGACGATATGATCCGTGAAGTGAAAGTCGACGTTCCGCATCTGAAGTTTTACTGGCACGGAAGCTGGCGCGCTTGCAGACTGCACGGCGGTTTGTCCTCCTGCTGACTGGCCAGATAGAAGCGCTGGACTCGCGAAAACGAAAATCAAAATGCATGTGAGGACAAACGCTTTCATCAATAATCTCCCTGGTCGCGTGCGCAATCGAGCGTCACGGTGTTTTGATGCCGCACACTGCGCGACGGCTTCGCGCCGGTGCACATCCAAGTAAACGAATTAAGCGTGAGGGCTAAGCGGAGGACTAATGAAGTTCGGAATATTTTTGTTGCTGGCAATCGTGCTGGTGTTTGTATGGATAGGCGCTTTCGTGATGTTCCACGTTGCTGGAATGTTGATACATCTGCTTCTACTTTTCGCATTTATTTTTTTGCTGATTCATCTGCTGCGCGGATCGAAGTCCTAGCGCACGCTTGATTGCAGTAATTGCCGGCAGTGGCGCGCTATTTGGAGTTCTTCTTGTGCGGGAACAATTTGAATTTTATTCGGTGTAATTCCGAGGAATTCTAGGCCGCCAGCGGCGGCGTTCCGAACGTATTCGCTATGCTCTCCGATTCCGCCGGTGAAGACGAGCAAGTCCACGCCGCCGAGAAGGGCTGCGTAAGCGCCGATTATTTTGCGAATTGCTGTTGCGAATGTGTCGAGCGCGAATTTAGCGCGTGCGTCATTTTTGTTGACGCGATCATCGAGCGCTTTCACATCGCTTTCGCCGTTGGAAAGAGCGAAGAGTCCGCTCTGGTGATTCAGCAAGTCTTCAAATTGATCGGCGTCCAGCTTTTCGTTGCACAGAAGATAAATCAAAACGCCCGGATCCAAATCGCCGGAGCGCGTGCCCATCGGAATTCCGCCAGTTGGAGTTAATCCCATTGTCGTGTCGATTGATTTTCCGTTGAGAACTGCGCAAAGACTCGCGCCATTTCCGAGATGGGCGAAGATCGCGCGCGCCGGAAGTTTCGCGCCGAAATGATGCACGAGCGATTCGTAAGACAGTCCGTGAAAACCGTAACGGCGAATGCCTGCGTCAAAATATCGCTGCGGAATTGGAAGATGCGACGCAACTTCGGGCATAGTCTGATGGAAAGCATCATCGAAACATGCGAACTGTGCGGCGCTCGGGAAGTTTGATTGCGCCGAATCGATCAGCGCAAGCGCTTGCGGAATATGTAACGGAGCAAAATGCGTAGCCGCACGCAGTTCTTCCAAAAGTTTCGGCGTGATGAGTTGGTGCGTAACGAGATTCGGTCCGCCGTGCACTACTCGATGGCCGACTGCAATCGGTGCAGCGTGAACGTGGTGCTGGATTTCTTTCGCAAGAGTTGCCAGCGCATCGCTCTGCGATTCAGAAGTGTTTTCGCGCGTGACGAGCGGTTTCCCATCGCGCGATAAAATTTTCAGCGTGCCGGTATCGCGACCAATTCCATCGGCACTCCCTGTTAGCAGCGCTTCCTCATCGCTCGCGCCTTGGGAATAGACACCGAATTTCAGCGACGACGATCCGCTATTCAACACGAGAATTAAATCGTTTTTGTCGCCAAACTTTTCCACGCGCCCTATTCCGGCCATTTCCATTTGCGCATTTCTTCTTTATCAATCCCTTCGGTGTGCGCGTAGCTGATGCTCTGGATGATTTGATCCTTCAGCGCTTCCTTCACATGCGCTCCGATGGATTGCAGCCGCGGGACGCGGTCGATCACATCAATCGCGAGATCGAAGCGGTCAATTTGATTTAGGATGGCCAGCTCCAGCGGCGTATTGATGCTTCCTTTTTCTTTGTAACCGCGAACGTGAATGTTGTCATGATTTTTTCGGCG
>DASYNR010000188.1:0-4283 GCA_036008485.1 Candidatus Acidiferrales bacterium
GGTCGATGCAAGGGCCGGAAGGAAAAGTTACGTCCGCCACAAAGTATGAATGGCTGCCCGGTGAATTTTTTCTGGTGGGACATTCGGATACGATGATGTCCACGGGAGCAAACAAAGAAATGTCCGTGATGGGATGGGACGACGCGAAAAAGATCTACACGTATCACTCGTTCGATAGCGACGGCGAAGCGGACGAAGCCACAGGCACGCTGAACGGCGACACGTGGACATGGACCGCGGATAATATGGGCGGCGCGCCGATCAAAGCGCGATTGACGATCAAGGAAGTCTCGAAGACTGAGTACACATTCAAGATGGAAATTTCGCAGGATGGAACTGCGTGGACGACGGCGATTGAATCGACGTCAACGAAAGTTGTGGCTCCTGCTGCAGGTGCGCCGGTGAAGAAGTAAAATTTAATCCGGAGTGATTTTGAGGCGCGTGGTGATTTGCTGCGCGCCTTTTTTATTTGTGAAATGATTTCGCGTGGAGGATTTTGGGGATGCATGTATGATTTCGGGAAATTGCCCGGCGCGGAGTTGTGGGAACTTACGGATACATAGAACTTGCATGCAATGAAAACCGTAGCTGTGGTTTTAATGCCAAGGAGATCTCACATGAAACGGATGATTGGATCGGTTGCGATTTGCATCTTGTTGCTGGGGGTTTCGATTCAGGCGGAGGCTCCGCAAGGGGCGCCGAAACCCGGTCCGGAAGTGCAGAAGCTCGCGTATTTTGTGGGCAATTGGAAGGAAGCGGGCAAATCAACCGCGCATGGCATGGAAGGGCCGGTGTCGTCCACGCAAAAGTGGGAATGGATGCCCGGGGGATTTTTTCTTGTGGGACATTCGAGCAACAAATCGCCGATGGGGAGTTTTACGATTATGTCCGTAGTGGGATATGACCCAGCGTCGAAAATGTACACATACAACATATTCGACAGTTGGGGCGACGCCTTTCTAGCCAAAGGCACGGTGAGCGGCGATACCTGGACCTGGACGACTGAGATGCCGATGGGTGGCAAGACGATGAAGTCACGCACGACGTGGAAGGAAATTTCTCCGATGGAATACAGGTTGAACTATGGACCGTCTACGGATGGCGGGAGCACGTGGTCGTCGGATATGGACACGACGTTTACAAAGGTGACGGCTGCGGCTGCACCGGCGAAGAAATAAGATTTACCTGGGATTTATTTTGAGGCGCGTAGCGTTTTAGCTGCGCGCCTTTTTTATTTGGCGGGCGAGGAATCAAATACGCCGATCAGGCGACCGGCGTTCCCGGGCTTTTTTTTCTGAGGCGGCGCTGTACGGCGGGACCGGTGAGTTCACGAAGAGCGTCGGCGGCGATCCAACGAGCGGTGGAAGAATCGAGCGCGCGGATTTGTTTGGCGGTACGAATTGCGGCGCGATTTAGCGCGAGATTTCTTTTGCCGATATTGCGGAGCGCCCAGTTCACAGCTTTTTTTACGAAGTTGCGGTCGTCGCGGGATTCGCGGCGAATAATTTCCAGCATGCGCAGAAATTTTGTGTTGGGCGCGGATTTATCCTTGTAGGAAAGATAGGCGATCAGAGAAAACGCAGCGCGTTTGACGAATTCTTCTTTGCGGCTGCTCCACTCAACGGCTTTTTTCCATGCAGGCGTGGCGTGAACGAAAAGATCGCAGCACGTCCCGTCCACAACATCCCAGGAATCAAAGTCGCGCGCCCAGCGGTCCATTTGCGCGGCGGTAACTTTTTCAGGTTCGCCAATCATGCCGGCCAAATTTTTCGCTTCGTGAATTCCACTGGCCCACAATTCATTTGCGAGTTCGTGATTCTTGCCGACCGTTTTTGCCAAATGACGAAGATCCGGCACGGAAATTCCATGAGCCTTTTCAACATGAACGCCAAAGTACGCCATTTTCGCGCGGACTTTTGGGTCGGCGAGCGCGCGAAGATCGCGCAGGACGGAGGATTTAGTTTGCGTGACGGATTTCATTTTTAGGGATGGTAGCACGGAGGTGGAAGTGTGAAGAACTCCGCATGATGCGTCCGATGTAGCCGCGATTGAGCAGGATACGTCTATAGCAATGGAATTGATGCAGGCTTGGAGGTGCGGCCGTGGCGTGGCAAATGTCTTTGCAGAGATTCAGGGTACTGGGGGCGGTTGCAGTTCTGCTGTCAATTGTGCCGTACGCGTGGGGACAGGCGCAGAAGAATGACAATGGCGCGGCAGCGAAATCCGATGCGGCGCGCAAGAACATGTTGATTGATGTCGTTTCCATGATCCAGATTGATGCCGTGATAACAGGCAAGGACGGGAAGTTTATTCAAGGCCTGAGCCCCGAGAATTTTGCGTTAGAGGAAGAAGGCCGACCGCAGAGGCTCACTGGTGTCGATCATTTTGTTGCCGGAGGTGTTGGGGACGGGCACAAGTTGGAAGATTTAATCGATATTGATCTCGAGCCCCGGGGAGGTTTGGGCGCTGGACTCAACCCAGTGAAGGTTCGGCCGGTCGTGATCAATCGCCGGATGATCGTTTTGTTCTTCGACACGACGACGATGACGAACGAAGATCTACGGCGTTCGGTGGACGCCAGTAGGAAATTTGTAAAGGAACAAATGGCCGCCGCCGATTTAGTCGCGGTCATTTCATTTGGGGAGCAATTCAAGATTCGTTGCGGCCTCACCAATGATCGCGAGGTAGTTGAGCGCGCTTTAGGATCACTGATCCCCGGCAAGAATATGGCGTCAACGCTGCCGGGTTCACCCAATGATATGGTCGAGACGGAAGATGACGGGCGACAGTCGGCGGAAGAAATCTGGTTCCCCTTCACCATCGACAGCAAGCTATACGCAATCGAAGCCCTCGCGGATCTTCTGGAACCAATTCCAGGCCGGAAGTCCGTGGTTGAATTTACAAGCGCTATTTCGCACGTAAGACACGCAAACCCGGCCGCGCAGCCGTCGGCTACCAACATTGCGAATAAGAATGTCGTTTCCCTTTACGAAGTGGACTTAAACGATTCGGTCGCACCTGACGATGGGAAACCGGTTGCGGGGGACTCGGGCGAAGTGGCGAGGATCGCGGCGGCCGAAGAGTGGCGCAAAGTGGCGGCGAGTTTGGCGCATGATACTGGCGGGAAATTATTTGCTGATGTGAAAGATTTCGCGCCGATATTCAAGCAGGTGCAGGATGATTCGCAGGACTACTATTTGCTTTCGTACTATTCCACGAATACGAAGCGCGACGGACTTTTTCGGAATGTGTCGGTGAAGTTGGAAAAGGTTCGCGGCGCGCAGATTAAATTTCGGCCGGGATATTACGGGCCGATGGATGTCGGCCTCACGAAACCTCCGCAGCATTAATTCTGGAAACCGTTTCATTGCCACGAAATATCCAGCGGGATAGACTCGGCCCGGACATGATGAATTCCAGCGAACAAACGGAGTTGCGGCAGCGGGCTCAGGACGCGAAGGAGTATTTGATCGCCCAGGTTGTGGAAGAAGCCCGTCAGGAAAATGTGGCGCTTTCGGATCTCGAGTGCAAGATGCTTTATTTTACAGAGTCAGTGGAAACGCTGCCGGATATTTACGAGGTGAACGATCAGTTTGAGCAGGAATATGACGACGCGGAATATGAGGCGAAAATTTCGTCTTTATTGAGGAACGCGCGAAAGCGAGTGCAGAAAGAATCACCCGACGGCGCGCAGCGATGGCGGCAGGCCGAAAGAGATTTGCGGAAAGAAGATCACTATTTGGGAGTGATGGTCGCACAATCGCATCAGTCGACAGGCGATTTCTGGCCGATCATGAAGTGGGCAGGCATCACCATGGTGGTCGTGTCTGCGGGGCTCTACCTCGATCTGAAGGGTCTGATTCCGAACTGGATCGAGAATATGCCACCCATCGCTTGGAAATTAAGCATAGGAGCCGTCATTTTGATTATTGTATTTGCGCAAACTTTTTCGCTTGGCGAGTTGAAACAAATTTTTAAGAGACGATCGCGTGAGTAGGTTTCTATGAGCTATTCGGAGCGAAGAGAAAGCATTGGATCGATACGGGTGGCGCGGCGTGCTGGAATGTAGCTGGCGAGAAAAGCTACAGCGGCGAGAAGAAGGGCGATGGCGAGGAACGTTGCGGGGTCGCTGGAGTTTACGCCGAAGAGAAGAGTGCGCATCAGGCGAGTGAGGGCGAAAGCGGCGGCGAGTCCGATGAGGACGCCGCTGAATGCGAGCGCCATTCCTTTGCGGACGATGAGATTTAGAATGTTGCGCTGCGTGGCGCCGAGCGCCATGCGGA
>DASYNR010000189.1:0-7054 GCA_036008485.1 Candidatus Acidiferrales bacterium
CGGCATCGCGCTCGCCTGCAAATCTCGTACTCTTGGCGCACACTAACAGCGCACACGCTCGCAGCGAGAGCGTGCCCCGGCCCCCATGAAACCGTCTACGGATGCTCAGCGATTTCTCCCTTCGGATTTTTTCCGATGCTAACTGATTCCGGCGGCGCGTTTTCTATTTACGGACTTGCCTGGATCGGTGTAGCGCTCACATTTGTATATTTTTTTATCGTTGCCATCGCGCTGCACTGGAAATCAGCGCATACAGTTGATGTGACTCGCTACGAACCGCCTGAAAATGTTTCGCCGGCGCTGGCTGCATACCTGATTGAAAACGGCCGAAGCGAACGTGCGTTTGCGGCGGCGATAATTTCGCTTGCGGCGAAAGGCTTTTTACGGATTTACGAAGACGGCGGAAGGTTCGCGCTGAAGAAATTCCGAGAGACAGACGGTTCTCTTCCTGCGGAAGAATCCTGCATTCTCGGTCCCTTGTTTCCATACGGGGACAAGTGTCAATTCAAGGTCACAGATGCTGACGATCCCATCCGTGCGCTTCATGCGTTTGAAAAAACCGTCGCGGGAGTCGCGGAACCGAATCTTATCTCCCGCAATTGGGGGCTGTGGTACGTGGGCGCGGTTTTCTCAATGCTGATTATTATGGCCGTGCTCGGATCACCTCCTACTCATGTGAAAGGCAAGCAGTTGCCGGGAATTGTATATCTCTGTTTGCTCGGTGTTCTTTGCGGCGCTTGTTTTATCTCGGCGATTAGAGTTTGGCCTGCGACAATCCGAAAGTTAATTTCCCGTCTTCCCAGCGTAACTCGACCAGCCCGTCCATTTAACATCAGCGATACGGTTCCGCTGGTACTGACGATTTCCGCGTTACTCGGTTTCGGACTCCTGGCGTCTTCCACTTCCAATCAAGTAGCGTTGCTTATCAGTGCTGTACTTTTTCTAAATGTTGTATTCCACCAGCTTTGTGAGGCTCCGACGGCCGCGGGACGGAAAGTACTGGAGGAATTAAAGGGATTTCGCACATTCGTAGGCCGCGCCGACGCTGACAGATTGAATCGCGAAAATAGTCCCGGCTTGACGCCGGGAACCCTGGAAGCGAATTCCGCGTATGCCGTCGCGTTGAATGTCGAACGGGGTTGGGGGGAAGAATTCACCA
The DNA here is from genome assembly GCA_036008485.1 of Candidatus Acidiferrales bacterium. Taxonomy (GTDB): domain Bacteria; phylum Acidobacteriota; class Terriglobia; order Acidiferrales; family UBA7541; genus DASTCZ01. The sequence goes on from DASYNR010000189.1 coordinate 1,160, forward strand.
CGAACCTACTGCAATTATTTGAGATCGACAGCGCATACGAAATTCCGATGCCGTCAGTTCATATGCCCAAGTCCCTGGGAACACCTACCGGCCCGATCCATGTCAGTCTAGTTGGGCGGATTTTGAATAAGCTTTTCCGCCGCCGCAAGAGGCGCGCACGTTCACGCCGTAAGCCAACCACCAGCCCGTAATCCATAGGCCATCACGGCATTGCGTGACTACTGCATTCCGCGCGGCTTTAGCTCACACTTAAAGTTCAGACGATTGCGCGAAGAACGCCGCAAAGGAACGTGAAGATAATTATGGAAACGACTCCGATTTCTACTCCTGCTCCGAATGCCACTCCGACTACCACATCAACTGCGCCTCCGCCCGCTGCGCCGGCAACGCGCGGGGAAGCTGTGGCTACCACAGCAATTATTAAGGCGATGCTGGGCGCCGCAAAGCATGTGAGCGATTTGATTTTTTCGCCCGGCCGCGCTCCGCAGGTGGAAGCTACGGGACAATTGGTTGAGGTAAATGTTCCGGGGCTGGGCAAACTTACTACGGAAGATACGGCGCGCATTGCCGCGGACTTAATTGGTGGAAGTCAGCAGGCCGTGGATAAACTTCGCACGCAGGGTTCGTGCGATATTTCGTACGGACTGGCCAGGCTGGCGCGATTTCGCGTAAACATTTTCACGCAGCGCGGAAGTTGCGCGATCGTGATGCGCGTAATCCCGAATCGCGTGCCGACGTTTGCGTCACTTAATTTGCCGCCGCAGCTTAGAGACATCATGGCTGTGCGGAACGGAATTGTGCTGGTCACCGGGCCGACAGGATCGGGAAAATCTTCGACGCTGGCCGCGATCATTGACCTGATCAATGATGAAAAAGCTTTTCACATTATTACCATTGAAGATCCGATTGAGTTTCTGCACAACCACAAGAAATGCACGATTCATCAGCGGGAAGTGCATAGCGACACGCCGTCATTTGCGCTCGCGTTGCGCGCCGCTTTGCGGCAGGCGCCGAAAATAATTCTGGTCGGCGAAATGCGCGATAAGGAAACCATCGAAATTGCGTTGGAGGCCGCGGAAACAGGACATCTTGTGCTTTCCACACTGCACACGATTGACGCTTCAAAAACTGTCGAGCGCATCGTCGGCGCATTTCCGCTGGGCGATCAGCACATTATTCGGACGCGACTCTCGAAAGCATTTCGTTACATTGTTTCGCAAAGATTGGCGCCGCGTAAGGATGGCGATGGCCGCGTTGCGGTGATCGAAATTCTAAAATCCACGATGCGCACGCGGGACTATGTGGAAAAAGGCGAGTCGGACGGCAAGAGTTTGCTGGACGCGATGCGCGACGGCGAAACCGAAGGCATGCAGGATTTCGATAGCGAGCTGGAGCGCATGATTCGCAACGGCACGTTGGCGATGGATGTTGCGTTGGGATATGCGACGAATCCGGGTAACTTGCGTTTGCAGGTGGCGGATTATAAAGAGGGTGATGCCAACGTTGAGACTGGAAAATCGGCGGAGACTGTTTCGTCGTACAACACGAAGTAAGATTTGGGGCAGTCGCAGGGGTTAAAACCCCCGCGTTTCGGAAGATTGACGGCACGACTGAAGTCGTGCCCTGTAACGAACCCGTCTCTGATTACGAACTCATTGGTTACAAATCGTCTTAAGTAATTACCGTCATCACTTCGTGGCGGCCGCGGCTTTCAATCCCGCGGAAATCACTGCTTCGCGATCGCCACGATCTATCGCGGCTTGAATATCGTCTTCGGACATTCCGCCTATTCTTCCCAGTAAAAATAAACTCGCCTGCGCGTGTGCAATTGCCTTCCATCGCGCCATCTCGATGAGTGATGGCAGGGCCTTCGTGCGAATTTCGGCCAGCACGGCCGGATCGTGATTGAAGGTGGTTTCCAGCAAAGCGTTTGAAGATTTATTCCGATCCGTCCAAACAAGGGAGTTCAGCAAATCAATAAAAACGGTTGGCGGAACTTGAATTCCCAATTCCGGTTTCCGTTGAGCATATTTCGCGATGATCCACAGCGCGCGGATGCAATTACTTCGTACCTGGTCATTCGGATCGCGCGTTCCGTAAATCAAATCTGCAACCACGTCGCGTTTATCCGCGGCGTAACTCAGAACCATCGCCGCAAGCGCGCGTTGATGCGCGTCGGCCGAATTTCGGAGCACGTCATGCAGTATCGCCGGATGCAGTTGCGCAAGCGTGATGAATTTCTTCTGCGCGGCGCGGGCTTCGGGAAAATGCATCAGCGAATGTCCCTCGGATTGATCCTCGGCGTGATCGCCAGCCTCAAGCGCCATCGTATATGCCTGACTGAAAGCCTCCCCGGCCGGAGGCACGTCGAACGGTAGCCTAACCGACCCTGTTGGCGCAGGCCTGAATTCCACGGCGGGGACGTCCTGCTCCTGAATGCCCACGTAAAGCGTAGTTTTGCCTTTCTCGCAGCATACAAAGTTCAGACGGGCATGGATCACGCGGGGGATTGCCTCGACGCGGAGCTGGGCCGGCAAGGTCGATTCCGGGGGTACGTCGCCCTCCTTGATTTGCAGAGCCTTCCGGACCTGCGTCTGGGAAACGGTCCGTAACCCATAGAAATCAATGGTTTGAATGGCGGGCAGTTGGGAGTCAGACCGACCAGCGGCGAGCAGCATCAGGACGAGGGTTAGCCAGGGCATAGCGCATCTTACAATGCTGAAGCGTTGGGAGCCATCCCCATGGGCGCTCGACAAAGCTCCACACTGAGGGGCCTTAGGACGCTGCCACGTCCCGTTCCCGCCAACCTTTTTCTAGCTTGCGGTCTATTCCTGTGTTAGGCTTTCGGTGCGTTTGCTGCTCTTGTAAAACCTTTGGATAAGTGCTTCAAAGGGGCTGCGAGTTTGCAATCCTCGCGGCCTTTTTTGTTGCGGCTGGAGGCTCCACAGACTTGGGACGAGTGCACCAAATAGCTCATTCAACAGCAAAGGAACTACCGTGAAAGAACAAGGAACTGTAAAATGGTTTAATGCCAGCAAGGGCTTTGGATTCATCCAGCGCCAGTCCGGCGAAGATGTATTCGTACACTTCTCCGCCATTCAGGGAGATGGATACAAAACGCTGAACGAAGGCCAGGCGGTTGAGTTTGAAGTCACTCGTGGGCCCAAAGGTCTCCAAGCCGCGAACGTTACCAGCCTCTAAATCCTACTTGGGGCGGGTTCGGATCCCGAGCCCGCCCGTTTTTCCCGCGACATTCTAAAAAATGAGCGGCGCACCGAAGGGGGAACTGCCATGGCGAAGCTCTACGTAGGAAACCTCTCTTTTGACACGACGGATGAGAGCCTCAATCAACTTTTCGTGAGCAATGGGTTTCAGGTCGCCTCGGCACGCGTGATCCGTGATGCAGAAACCGGCCGTTCGCGCGGATTTGGATTCGTGGAACTGGGGCCGGGCGCGGATATGGCGGCGGTCATCACAGCCCTCAACGGATTTAATCTCGAAGGCCGCGTGCTGCAAGTGAACGAAGCGCGTCCGCAGGCTCCGCGCGGTGGTGGTGGACATGGCGGAGGAGGCGGTGGCTACGGCGGTAACCGCGGCGGTGGTGGAGGCGGAGGAAATCGTAGCGGCGGAGGCGGTGGCCGAGGTGGAGGCGGAGGACGTGACGGCGGACGCGATGGTGGTCGTGGCGGAGGTGGTGGCCGCGATGGCGGACGCGATCGCGACGGCGGAGGCGGGGGAAATCGCCGGCGGTTCTAAGTTTTTTTAATTACGAGCGTAATTCTTTATTGAAAAACGCCGGAGCGCAGATGGCGCTTCGGCGTTTTTGTTTTTGTTGCGCTGGCTATCCTTCGCAGATTACTTCGATTTCCACTTTCACGTCGCGCGGCAGCCGTGACACCTGAACTGTTGCGCGCGCGGGCGGCTCGGTCGGGAAATATTTCCCGTAGACGGCGTTCATGGCGGCGAAATCGTTCATGTCGGAAAGGAATACGGTAGTCTTCACGACGTGATCGAGTGAAGAGCCCGCCGCTTCGACGATTCCCTTTAAGTTTTCCATCACGCGCTCGGTTTGTTTTGCCACGTCACCTTCTATTAGTTGCTGCGTGTGGGGATCCAGGCAGATTTGTCCAGAGACGAAGAGAAATCCATTGGCTTTTACAGCTTGTGAATATGGGCCGATAGCTTTGGGTCCGCGATCTGTTGCGATAATTTGCTTCAATTTGTTCCTCCTGAGATTTGATTTCTGTTTCTGGTGCGAAATTATTACAAAAGTTTCGCGGGCGGGTCGCAGACCCGCCCCTACGTTTTATTTAGCCACTGAATACTTCGCGCGAAATTCTGGCGGAACTTGCGAACTGTGCATCCATTCACGGAAGAAACTATCGAGCACCGGGCCGCCGCACTCGGCTTCTATAGCCGAGCGTAAATCGGCCGGGCCCCACGTTTCTCCGCGAAGAAGGCGTGAGGCGCGGGCAAGTCCCTTGTGGACATTTTTTGCGCCGCAGCGATCTTCCAGAGCGAAGAAAAAAAGTATGCTTTCTGCGCGGGCGCGATCTTTCACTGCGGGTGGATCCTGAGCAACTACGTGAGCAAGCTGTTTGCTCGCGTCCGGAATTGCGTCCACTTGGCGTAGCAGATCGCGCACGACCTGATTGCGCGATTCCGGATTTCGCGAGACGGCCAGAGCGAGTCCCGCGTAATCCGGAACGGCCGCCAGCGGGAAGAGAGCATCATAGCGCCCGAGACGCGCGGAAAAATAAAGCCAGGTGGCGGCAAGTTGCAGGTCCACGGACTTCATGGAGGCTTCTGGCGTCCCCGTTCCGAAATTCGCTCCGAAATATTCCGCCGGCAATACCACGCTTCTCGGTTGCGTCAGACATCCTGTTTGCGAAATCCACGGCCGCTCTTGTGAACTTTGCGCTCCCTGCGGACATTCAATCACCCAGACTGCCGATTTGTTTTTCTCGTCCGCTCCAAATTCGGTGGAAAAAAAACTGTCGTCCGCCGCGATAAGTTTACCAAGCTGGCCAGAACGTGTATTCGCGAGCGGACTTCCCGTCCAGAATATGACGGTCCGCCCTGACGAGTGAACTTGCTGCTCGACGTAGGGCCCCGCGGCAACGTACGGGTCAAAGTTTGTGCCGGATAGCTGCTCGAATCTCACACCGGCGCCCTGCGCCTTCTTATCTGCTCCACGATTCTCACCGCTCGCGCGAACACGATAGCCTTCGGGCACGCTCACATCCAAATCCCATTTCGCCGGCGGCGCGCCACCCGTGGCAAACGCTCCATGCGCCGGAAGCAATGCGGGCAGCCATCCGGAACTTGGCAGAAAAAATGCTGCGCCGTGATTGGCGCCGATGGTGGACTTCTCCGGCGAAATTTTCACGTCGTAGGAAACGAGAAATTCGCCGCTCTCTCCGATTCCCCAACTTTCTGGAAGCGCGGCGCGAAGCGTCTCGACTGTGTTGTCGGCGGGTTTCGGCGCCGGAATTTCAATCGTTTTTCCGCGCCATTCCACACGCAGATCCTGCGGCTGAATGATCTCCGAATCCGGTGGCTGGAGTTCCAGCACGCCAAGTGGTTTCGTTCCAGTGTTTTTCAATTCATATGATGCGCGCACCGAGACGCGATCCGGCGTCTGCTGCGTGTAGCTCACCTCAACGCGCTGTTTTTCAACTGTGTATCCGGGCCCGAACGCGGCGGTACAACCGGTTGCCGTCCACGCGGCAAGAATCGCAACGGCGGGAAGCAAAGCTCGTGATTTGGCAGGACGAAACAATGTGAGTGAATTCTACCGAGCGCTACGGGCGGCGTCAAAAGCCGGTGAGACAATTCAGCAGGGCAAATTGGTTTAGCGGCCGCGCGGCTTGCGTCCGGAACCGCGCACAAAGC
>DASYNR010000190.1:0-21816 GCA_036008485.1 Candidatus Acidiferrales bacterium
ATCGCGCCAATTTCGTTGCTCTTGATTCTGTCAGGAATAGGTATTTCTCAACAAAAAGAAAAAAAGCAGTATACCCCGGCACCGCCATCCGATTTACCGGAAGTGATCTGGCGCGATTCGGGCGATGCGAGTTCCCTGAATTTAATTTACGGCATCGGAGGCAAGGAAGATGCTCCCGATCCCAACGCCACTTACACGTTCGTCGAAGAGGACATGAATGGAACCAGCCCAAAATTTAGAGTGAAGGATGCGAACGGAGTCGAGTGGAAAGTGAAGATGGGGGCCGAGCCGCAAGCAGAAACCGCCGCTACACGCTTGCTGTGGGCAGCCGGATATTATGTAGACGAAGATTACTATCAGCCGGAAATCAAAGTTGCGGGTCTGCCAAAATTGCGCCGCGGCGAAGTATTCGCGTCAGGCGGCACGGTTCGTGGCGTGCGTTTGGAGCGCAAAATAAAAGGCCAGAAAAATGAAGGGACCTGGGATTGGTTCAAGAATCCATTTTTGAATACGCGCGAATTCAACGGGCTTCGCGTCATGATGTCGCTGCTGAATAATTGGGATTTGAAAACGAGCAACAATTCCGTCTACGAAATTGACGGCGAACGGCGGTACGTTGTCAGTGATGTCGGCGCGACGTTCGGAAAGACCGGCAACCCGGCGACACGCTCGAAGAGCGACGTCGAGGGATACGAGAAATCAAAGTTCATTGAAAAGAAGAGCGCGAACTATGTGGATTTCACAATGCATAGCCGGCCTCTTTTTATCGCCGCGGTCGACGCGCCCAATTATGAGGAGCGCAGCCGCATGGAAAAAGTGACTCAGCATATTCCGCGTGCGGACGCAAAATGGCTGGGACAAAGGCTTGCGCAACTTTCCGACGAGCAAATCCGCGATTGCTTCCGGTCGGCGGGATACATGTCCCAAGAAGTTGATGAGTATACGAAGGTTCTGAAAGAAAGAATTGCCGATCTGAACGCGCTTTAGTCCTGAAGCACATTAATACCACGCCAGTTCATAGTGTAAAAGGGCGTCCTGAGTAAGCAGCTTTCAGGACGCCCCTGCAAAGTGAATGACGCTCGGTAGAGCGCCGCGTGGAATCACTTCTCTCCGCGAACCATCAAATTGTTTTTGGAAGAGAATGCTCCTTCCACGGAGTTTGCGCGAATGCCCGCAACGTTTTTGTCCGCCTGACTATCCACGCTGCCTTCGAGCGTGATGTGGCCTTGGTCCACAATGATGTGAATGGATTGCACGGACTGAAATCCGTATCTGCTGAGCTGCGGATCGCCGTAGATTGCGCGGTAAGCGGCGCGACGAATGCGGTCATCGTCATTTGATAGCGGAAGGACCTTGATGTTGTCCTGAACGTCTGACACTCCTGAGATCTTCTTAACAACGGCAACGGCTTCCGACTTCACCTCGGGATTTGTAACCTGACCTTCGAGGATCACGCGATTTCCCTCGACAGCAAATTCGAGGTTATCGAACACGGTGTAGTAGTTCAGCATACGAAGATTATGTTGAACTTCGCGCTGAAGCGTATCATTCGGCGCCTGAGCCGTTTGCTGCGCGGCCGCGGCGCCGGCAAATCCAGCGGTTGACATGAGAAGTCCAAACGTCACGGTTGCGGTTACAACAAATTTCGATATTCGATTTATCGTCATTTTTCCTCCAGAGCATTCTTTACTCATGGGCTCGCCTAATCGGCCGATCGCAATGATTCGCGGTAGGCCTCGCTCCCTGCGTCCACAGCGTCTTCCAGTCGTTCCCGCGCTTCACTTGCGAAGCGCCGCGCGGTGCGAGCCGCCTTTGTGGCGCGAGCACGCATTTCGTCAATTCCGTCATTTACGGCGCCGGCTACATCATCGCGAGTTTCTTCGCCGGATTTTGGTGCAAAAAGAATCCCCACGAGCGCGCCCACGGCGACGCCGAGGAATAGAGTTGAAACGGGATGATTCCATTTGCTGCGATTTCTTGTCATTGGATTCTCCATTTGTTTAATCTGCGGAGTGTGATGTCCCGAGTGGAATCGCTAATTCAGTAAATTCCAGATGGGCTTCTCCAGCGAATGGACGGCCAAGACGGCCGCCCACCGCTGGAAGGAATCGTCAGCGAGATGACCGCGCCGCTCGGCCAACTTCGCTGTCAGTTTTTTCGACGTGCGAAGAAGACTCGCTCGTGGACGAAACATCTTCGGCGCGAGTTGCTTCCAGCACTGCTTTGGCGCGCTTAATCTCGTCCGAAGTTTCGCAATGCACGGACAGAAGAATTCCACCGCGCTGCAAACGTCCTTCGTAGCGCTTCGCTTCGTATTCCGGGATTCCCATGCCAATCAATGCGCCTGCGAATCCGCCAACAGCGCCACCGACTCCGATACCTGCAAGCGCGGCCACGATTGGACCGGCCACGATCAGCGGCCCGATGCCCGGAATCGCAAGAGCGCCGATGCCGGCAAGCAGTCCAAGCGTTCCGCCGATCACGGCTCCTGATCCCGCGCCCACGGCAGTGCCTTCCGGCGCCTTCGTGGATTTTTCTGTCCCGATTTCTTTGGTGCCCAAATTTTCAGGAAATAGTACGGAAATGTCGGAGGTAGTAAATCCCGAGGAGAGCAGCATCTCCGCGCCGTGTTCCGCACCTGCACGCGTTGAATAGATTGCGAATACCGCTTTATTTTTGCCAGCCATTTTCTTTCTCCTTATATGAATTGTGAATCCGCAACTTCCATCTAAACTCGCCGTCGAGCGTTAGCTGCCTCCGCCGCTATTTGCGATTCCCCCGGTTGCGGTTATCGTTTTTTCTGCGCTTCTCATCATCCTTTTGGTTCGGACTTCGCTCCGGCCCGGGCTGACGTCGAGCACGATCGTCAGGTTTCAGTTCGGGTTCGTCAGGAACTTGATTCGTCATATGTCCCAGGAACGCCTGAGTGTCTTCGTCTTGCGCGTGTCCGGCAATTGATTCGCGTGACATGTAGCCTCCTTTTATTTCTTCAACCCAACCACGATACGGCGCGCTGCCCAATCCGGCCATCGGGTGAAGGATGTAGATTCCTGATTGTTTGGCTGGAGTGTGTAAAAAGTCAGTTTGACGTCTTAGCGCTATTCCGGCGGAATTCAAGTCCGAAGGACGGATTCTCTCTCGATCCTTGAATTCTTATGGGCAACAGCGTACCAGCTCCGTCTTTTGAAAAGAATGGATCGACAAATTTCAGCAAAACGGATTTCGCGCCGGTTGTTGTTTGCGATAATTTTGCATCCATGCGCAGCGTTCCGTGAAAATTAAGGGATTCACCGCGAAGATCATAACTGCCGTTCAATTTCACAGCCGCCCCGGCAACGGCAAATTGCAGATTCGAGAAGTCCATCAATCCTTTTTTCAATGTGAAGGAGCCGTTGAAATCCGATATAGAGTCCCCGTCGCTGCTGACACCTGGTTGACCCAGGGCTCTCTGGCTTAAGCTATTGATCTTGCTCTGTGTGTCAGTAGAACTAAATTTCGCGGACGTGATTCCAAAACGTCCATCAAGCGCCAGCCGGTCGAAAATGTTTTGTCCCTGGTGCAGCCGGAGATCAACTTTCGTGTTCAATGCGGCGTCGCCCATTAGCATTGGAGTCTTGGATTTCGTCGCCAATTTCAGAAGGTCTTCCACTCGAGCGGACTCGGAACTGACTTGAAGCGAAATTTTTCGATCTTCTTGTCCTGAGCTTTTTGCAATCTCTCCGCTAATCAACAGCGAAGTGTGCAAGAAATGCGCGTTGACGGATTTCAAATATGTGTTTCCGTTCGTGCCGTCCACGATGGCATCAAATTCCGTATTCAGAGCCATGGGATGTCCGCCGGCCGCCACGGTGAAATCTGGAATTTCAGTGGCGCCGCGAACCGAAATGTAGTCCAGCTCGCCATCGAATTCGCCCTTGGAAGAAAGAAAGCCAGAAATTCCGGGGAAAGTTCCCAGGTCCGCGTGCTTGTATTCATAGCTTCCGTTCAGCGGAGTGAGGCTGGGTTCATCTGCGTCCCACGGTCCCAGTGTTCCATCCACTTCGATTTCTCCTATTGGACGCGGGTTCTGAAGCGTTGCGTGAAACGCGGCAGGATGGTTGGGTTGGTACGACTTGATTTTCAGTTTGTGAATTGCGAACACGAGCGTCGGCTTTTCCGCGCTCGCGCGAAGAATGTCGATTTCCGCGTCCAAAGTAGTTATGTCGTCAATGGTGAAGTTCAACCCCGTCGCAGTGCTGGAAGGTGTGGCCGTGGTGCCAAGGCGATGCGGAGGAATGTGCATTTCCAAACCGGTGACCGTTAACGTCTGAAGGTGCGGCACGGGCTGAAAGATTTCCCGCAGAGTTCCGTCGAGAACAAATTTGCGGACGCTGACTAGCGGCGGCGCATCCGGATCTTCTTTCCTGCTGAGGACAAGCCCTTCGCCGACGACATGCAATCGCGGAGAGATTGAGATATGCAGCGCAGATAACTGAACGTCCGCCGCGAAGTGTTTGGACAATCCCGTTACGACGCGGCTGCGAATGTATTCTTCAATAGGAGGACGAACTCGGCGGACGAGAATTAATCCAGTCACCAACAGTCCGCTTGCCAGGGAAACCACGATGCCGAGGGCGATCTTTGAAGAGCCAGTCATTTCTGCCGCCTGGAGATTGCAGGTCGAAAAGCTGCGGCCTGGAGTGATTCAAGAACGGAGGAGGAGGAAGCTAACCTTGCTCTGGATGTCGCCTCCTCCACCAGTGGTTAAGCCAATTGCCTATTCACCTTTACGGGTTGGCGAAGCTTGCTCCAGCCGGGAAATCAAACGGCTAGCTGCTTCGGGCGCTTTTGGATCAGGCCCACGAACAATTTCCTTCGCTTCAATCTTGCGTCCATAGAGAGCCTCGTCCGCTTCAGCTTCCGGGCGCAACGTTGTTCCTTCCAGCGATATTCCGGCGAAGAGTCCCCGTGCGCGTGAATAAGTCAGCATTTCAGCGCGCATGTAGGCGTCAGTATCAGCTTCAGCCGTGCGGCCAACCGGGCCAGCGGCGGCCGAAATATCTCCGCCAATTTTCACTTTGCTGCTCAGAATGCTGCTCGCGCCACGGTCATTCATAATAAGGATTACAAAGTCTGTTGCCTCGCCACCCAATTGAAGACCAACACTGCCGCCTTCGACTGCCATCATCACAGGTGCGCCCCATTGGCCGGTAAATCCTTCGCCTGAACGGCACACCATTGCTCCGCGGCCGTAAGTTCCGCCAACAATGAACGCTGCTTTCAGCACGGATGGAATTACCACGACGCACTTCGCGCGATCCAAAAGCGACTGCGGAATGTTGTCCGGCATATTCAAAACTTCGTCGATAACAGCGCCGGAGGTTTGAAGGCGCTCTTCTTGCTTTCGGCGGTCGCCAGCTTCAGAACCATACACGGCCGTCCAAAGAAGAAGCCCTGCCAGGAAAACACCGGTTGTTGTCTTTATCACTCTCCGGAGTAAGTGCGACTGCTTCCTCATGATCATTTCCCCCAGCGATTTACTGCCCAGGATGTGTTTGTACGCGCTGAGCGCTTTTGGCTCAATACAGGCTCTCGCGTATTTCGCACAGGAGAAAGACCTGATGGAATAAGTGCAAGTGAGGCAATTACTTACAACCATCAGAACGGCGATACGAGGAAAGTTTTGGTAGTAGTTTGGTCAAGCCCCGGGTGCTCTCGGCTCAATTCATCGCGGCTAGTGGGTTAGACGTGGACGATATCTGGCGAGCGCGGACGATAAATCGTTTCGGAGCCGGGCCGATGTAGCTGAACGGGTAGCAAGTTACAAGCGTCAGAATATTTTCGCCGGAATCGCCGAGAACGCGTGAATCTTCCGGCTCGACGATGGAAATCAGATCAACGCGATACAGAATGGAACCGGAAAGAGTGGTGAGCTTTATGTTGTCGCCTGCTTGAATACCGCGGAGCTTCCTGAAAAATGTGTCTCGATGCCCGGCGAGACCGACATTTCCGGATTTGCCGAGGAGAGCGGTGCCGGTGATGTGGCCGACTCCGCGCTGCAACGCGCGGTTGGAAGTCCCTTCCTGAATCATCGCGGTGAGTCCAATGGACGCAATTTCGATTCTGCCAAGCGGAATATTTCCGCCACCGTTTTGCGGTTGCTCCGGCGCGTTTCCGGAACCAGATTCGGCAAAAGCAGGCATCTTCGGAGTAGTGGACGTTGGCTGTCCGCGAGATTTGAGCTCGGCTAAGGCTTCCGCGCGCAGTTCTTCCGCGGGAGTTTGATTGGATGCGGACGAGTGTGCGGAATTGTTGTGCGCATCACGCAGTGCCTGATCGAACTGACGTGATTGATCGTCCTGGAAGAAACGGGCATCGAGAATGTCGTATGCGTAATACCCGAGCGCGAAGCAGCCAATCAGGAACAACACGAGCGGCGCAGTCCAGCGGGCAAACCAGTTGCGACGCCTTGGCAATTTTCCGGACGGCGATGCGCCTGAGGACGAATGCGCCGGGGCCGGACAAATATCCGGCGGAGATATCTCGTATTCGATTCGGAGCGTCATTGTTTATCTCCGGCGTGTGCTGGCGATGAGTGCGCTGCCTGTTTTTTCGGCACCGGATTTGATGGCTCGCCCGGTGCGTAATATCCGGTACGCGTTCGCACAATAAGGCGATCCTGTCCCTGCGCTTTCGCGCGCACTTGAATATTCCGGAAGGCGCCGTCGGCGGCCCCGTTTGTAGGTGTGTATGCGATCGTGTACTGGTTGCGAATGTCGGTGGCAATATGCGCGCAGATTGGAATTACGGCGTCAATCACTTCGGGCTGAAAAAATTCGCCGCCGGTGGCATGAGCTAGCTGCTTCAGGACGCCGGGATTGCGATCCATATCGGAATCGTCGAACAGGCCAATCGTGTAGATGACGGCGTTGGATTCGACGGCCTGCGTCATGATTTCTTTTAGCGTGTGCGTGCTGGCATTGTCGCCGCCATCGCTGATCACGATCAGGACTTTTTTGTTGAGAGTGCCAAGTTTCAGTCGATCAAGGCCCGCAGAGATCGCGTCATAGAGAGCTGTTTTTCCGGAGACGGGACTGCGCTCGATGGCCAGCTGCATGGGAGTAATTTTATTGGTGAAAAGGCCTTCGGGAAGGCCGAATGAAATGTGCTCGTTGAAGTTTACGACATACATTTCATCCCCGGAATTGCTCGATTGAACGAAAGCTTTCGCGGCGGCGATGACATCGTTACGTTTGGGGCGCATGCTGCCGCTGCCGTCGACGACAAGGCCGACGGTGACGGGAATATCGGCGTGGCTGAAATGTTCGATGCGCTGGAGGACGCCGTCCTCAAAAACCTGGAAATTATCTTTGTCGAGGCCGGAGACGGATACGCCTTTGTGATTTTCCGCAGTGGCGTGCAGGACTACGACTCCGACCGTCATTTTTATTTTCGCGGTTGAATTATTTTGATCCTGCGGTGGAGGCGGCACTGATTGTGATTGAAGAGAGCGTGGCGCGAGGAAAACTAAACTTGAAACAAACAGCCATCCGGCGATGGAGAAATTAACCCTCATGATGCTGGATTCTCTTTTGTAAAAGTTTAACTCGCCGCACTCCTTATGTCGACGCTAGCATCGACCACAACACACTTGCGCGGACTAAAAATCCGTCCGCGCAAGCATGTGTAAAACCGTCAAGTTACGCAGAACGGCGGCGGCGTACCGCCAGGCCTACTGCTCCAACCATCGCAAGCAAGCCAATCAGTCCGATCGCAGGATCTGAGCTGGCTGTCTTTGGCAATGGCAAGTCTGTTGCAGGAGTTGTGTCTTGTACCGGCGCAGCTGCTGTGGCCGGAGCGGCCGGCGGAGGCGCTGGAGCCTGAGTCTGTACAACAGTTGCCGGTGCAACTTCTTCACCGGTTGCCGAATATGCCGTCACAGGGGTCTGAGGCGTTACTTCGGCCGTGTCGTTCTGCATCGAAAGAACCGGCTCATTCACCTGCTTTGCAAGTTGTAGTGCGCGGTTCTTAGGATAAACAAATTCACGTCCGAAGTTTTCTCCAGGGAAAAACCATTCCTTAATTGCAGGTGGTGAGCCTGCCGGACGCTCGGCAAACGTCATCACGCCCTTGTCGGTCGGATGATAACGGAAGTCCTGGACTGTAATCACCGTCGCATACGTGTGGGTTTGGTTCTCGTTAAAGATTTGGACCACCCAGCGGCCGGTGTCTGAATTCAGTAGTTTGAAGAAGTAAGTGCCTGCCGGAAGAATTGTGCCACCGGGAATTTCAACTGGCTCGCTGAAGGTCACGACGGACTTGCGGTCTCCGTTTTGCGCGTTCGCTGAAGGCGTCATTACCGACGCGAAGAAAATCAAACAACATGCCGCTGCAAGTGCTATGAAGCGTTTCATTATGTATCTCCTTTCGGCCAATTAAGACTTATCGCGTTACGCAGAATTTTTTCGATAATCTCGATCTAGCTTCCGCGGCAAGTTCGCGCGGCTGGAAAAATCCCGCTCCGGCTGACTTTTTACGCCGTTCGCGGCTTTTGCTCAATACAGCCTCTCGCGTATATCCGCTAGGAATTAGACTTGAGGGCCGCAAAAGGTAATAAATCGCAGGTTTTCGCCGCGACAACCAGCCCGTATCCAGCTGTTTTATAAGGACTTATCGCGATATCCACATCGTCCGCCGGCGGGATACAGCGATTCCCCTAAGGAACCTACAGCATGCCTCCGATGGACGATTTGGCCTTGAGCCTTTAGTTTTAGCGCGGACGCAGGAGTGGGGGCTTTCAAATGAGAAGTGTCGTAATCACCATTCATACCTTTGATCATTCATATGCCGGTCTTTCCGCCTCGGAGACTCAGTCCTCCTCCTGCCACAATATTTTTCCTACCCGACGAAGTTCGGGGCACTTGTTCATAAACGAGACGGGAAACCGGCAACCTAAAATTCTTACCGGCAAGCGCTACCACGAAATGTGGCGGCGTACGGCAGAAAACTGCCGTGGGGGAGAAACAATTGTAGTGGATCTGCACGGTCACAGTTCGGCTCGAATGTTTGCCTACAACCGGGAAAATCCCAACTTCAATCTCAACGAGGTGATTCTGTGAAAGCCAATGTGCTGGAGCTTGATGAAGCGGAGATTTCAAATAGTCCCGAAGATTCCCGCGACCGGGAACTAGTTGATGAATCGATTCTTGTTCAGCGCGCCCAGGCGGGCGACGAGAAAGCGTTTTCGCTGCTTCTCCGCCCGTATCTTCATCTCTCGTATCACGTCGCTCTGCGAATCACAGGAAATCGAGAAGACGCCGAAGACGCGTCTCAGCAAAGTCTTCTGAAGGCTTATACGCACATCGGCCAGTTCCAGGGTGACTCTCAGTTTTCAACATGGCTCACCCGGATTGCCATCAATGAGGCGCTGATGAAACTCCGCAAGCGCCGTTCCGAGAAACTGTGGTTTTCCTCGATGGACGAATCCGAGGAGGAGCAGAATCCCGTTGACATGCTCGCCGCCGGCGATGACATGCACCCGGAAGCGCTCTATATGAAGTGGGAAAACTCCCGCCGTGTGCGGAGATCGATTGAAGGTCTTCGCGGCATAACTCGCGCCGTCGTTTGGATGCTGGTGATGCAGGAGCGGAAAATCAAGGAAACCGCGCGGCTTCTGCAATTGTCTGAGTCCGCGGTCAAGTCCCGTATTATGCGCGCCCGCCAGCAATTGCGGGAAAGTCTTGCGGACTGCGTTTAATTGACTATCTTAATCGACGAAACCCGTGCACTTGTGCCAGCGTCTTTGTGTAGAGACATGGACGCCCAGTTCATCTTTTCTTCAGATGAATCAACGAATTCGCCCGGGTCGAGCCTTGCGAAAACACCAAACTCGAGTCGTGCAATTCTTGTGTATAATTCAACGAATGTGACTCAATCAGGCGTTTCTCTGGTTGAGTCCGCACCCGCGGTTTTTAATTGTTAGTTGTTCCGCGGTGTGGATTTAAGATATGTCAATCCCAGCCGGCAAGCACGACACTCAACCTCTTGGAGGTACTCATGAAGCCCCTGCGGATCCTCGTTGCCGACGATCATGATTTAATGAGGCGCGGAATCAAGACTTTGCTTCAGACCCATGCCGGATGGGAGATATGCGGAGAGGCGCAAACTGGCCGTGAAGCAGTTTCACGAACCGAAGAACTGAAGCCCGACATTGTAGTGTTGGACATCAGCATGCCGGATTTAAACGGCATCGAAGCCGCGCGGAGAATTCGGAAGGCTTCACCGGAAACCGAAGTGCTTATACTCTCGTTGCATTTCTCCGACCAGCTTATTCGCGAAATTGTCGAGGCTGGTGTGCGCGGATACATCATCAAATCCGATTCCGACCGCGATTTAATCGTGGCAGTCGAAACGCTGGCGAAGCACAAACCGTTTTTTACTCCTCGCGCTACGGAAGTGATCTTGAGCAACTTCAACAACACCGGCGGAACGCGAGTGGAGGTTCCAGAAACAGTTCAGGACCGCCTCACTTCTCGCGAGCGTGAAATTGTCCAGTTACTTGCGGAAGGAAAGAGCAGTAAGGAAGTTGCGAATTCTTTGAATATTAGCGTGAAGACCGCGGAGACACATCGCGCCAATATCATGAGAAAACTCCAGCTGCATACGGTGAGCGAATTAGTGCGATATGCCGTACGAAATCAGATCATCGAAGCGTAGACTCATTCATTTTTGTTCCGCGTTCGGTAGCCGGTATGGGCTTGGCTCCACGTTTTAGCTAACCATCTTCAATTGAACTGTTTTAATTTGAGAAGGAAGGAGCTGGGCGACCGGTCAGATCAGTCACCCAGCCTCGGGGGCAAGAAACAGCTAGCGGGACTTGTATTGAGGCGCAAATACATGAAGCTCGTAAAATGTTCACGCTCGACGCATTAAGCCGCCGACAAGAGAGAGCAAGAAAAGCACGAGGAATAAGAAAAACAAAATTCGGGCGATACCAACTGCCGCCGTCGCGATACCCAGAAAACCAAAAACCGCGGCAACCAAAGCCACGATGAAAAATATAATTGCCCATCGCAACATGAATCCTCCTTGGTGGCGAAACGAACCGGGGATTCCGCCTTTCGGCTGCGTTCACGATTCTTTGCCACGCTCAGCGTGACCTTTTTACGCTTGATAGAGGTGCGCAACAATACATCCATCCCCTTACCGCGAACTGTGGTTCGCTGTAGCGTTTTGTGCTGCGTCTGTACTTACTTTGGGCCAGCAGAGTCGGCTGGTAATCGCCAGAATTTCAGCCAGAATTGTTGGATCTATCCGCAGTCTGACGACTAATCCGCTCTACAGCGTTCACCTGATTGCATGGCGGGGACGGACATATAGGATGGAATCAGACAGGCTGATGTTTCAGAGCGGGTGGGATAATTTCCTACAGGGAACGCGCTCAAACTGGCGCGGGGCATCTCTGAAGCGCCTTGGAATACATGCGAGTGCTTTTGCAAAAGATTGCGATTTCCGCAATCGAAGTTCAGCGGTAAAAGTTTCCCAACCGCTGGGAGAACTTGATGAGCGCTAAAATCTCAAACCTTACTCGCGAAGCTGGCGCGCCAATGCGCGGGACGGTTTCCGAAGACCACGGCAGCCATGCGGTGCAGTTCTACAAGGACGACAGAATTTTACTTGAAGATTTAAACCACTTTATTGGACCGGCACTGCTATCGGGAAATTCCGCAGTCGTGATTGCGACTCGCGCTCATCGAGAAGGACTCTCCAGACTTCTGACCGTGCAGGGAATCGACCTAGCTTCGGCGGCCAAACACGGACGATACATCGCTTTGGATGCCGCGGAAACTTTATCCCAATTCATGGTGAATGATTGGCCGGACCAGGCGCTCTTCATGAAGTTCGCCGGCAGTGTCCTTTCGCTGGCAAGCACAGCAGCGGAAAGTGACGGTCCAATCATCGGATATGGAGAAATGGTCGGGCTTCTTTGTGTTGACGGGAAAGTCGAGGCAGCGATTGAACTCGAGCGCTTGTGGAATGAAATCGCCAAAACGCATAGCCTCCGACTTCGCTGTGGATATCCGATCAACAGTTTCAACCGTGAAGAGTTGGGCGCTTCCTTTCTGAGAATCTGCGAAGCTCACTCATTTGTTGTTCCCTGCGAAGGGCACGTTGCGCCGAAGAGCGAAAAAGAACGTCTGCAGGACATTGCGAATTTAGAACAAAAAGTAGCGGCGCTGGAAGGCGAGACTGCGCTGCGCCAATCGGAGGAAAGATTCCGGCACATGGTAGAAGCCGTGCGGGATTACGCGATCTTTATGCTTGATCCCGAGGGCCGAATCGTTACGTGGAATCAAGGCGCCGAACGAATTAAAGGTTATTCAGCTTCGGAAATTATCGGGCAGCACTTTTCTAAATTTTATCCGGAGGAGGATTTGCAGGCCGGAAAACCGGCGGCTGAACTTGAAGTTGCTGTGCGGGATGGACGAATTGAAGATGAAGGCTGGCGCGTTCGCAAAGACGGCTCAAAATTCTGGGCCACCGTCGTAATCACCGCGGTTCGAGATGATGCCGGCAATCTGATCGGATTCAGCAAAGTTACCAAGGACAATACGGAACGAATGCTGGTGTTGAAAGCGTTGCGAGATTCGCGGCGCGAATTACATGACTCAGAAGATTCGCTTCGCCGGCTTTCGCTGCATTTGCTTCGCACGCAGGAGGAAGAACGGCGCCGAATCGGAAGAGATCTCCACGATAGTCTCGGGCAAACTCTTTCCGTGTTGAAGATGAAACTGGATTCACTTTCGGGAACCATTGGACTGAGCAGCCATGACCCGCGCAATCAAAACATTGCCGCTTGTGTGAATCTAACGGAGGACTGCATCAAGGAAGTTCGGACCATCGCATATCTGCTTTATCCTCCGATGCTCGAGGAAATGGGTTTGAAGTCCGCGATCTCCTGGTATCTGGATGGCTTCTCAAAGCGCAGTGGAATCCGCACTACATTTGAAATTGCTCCGGATTTCACGCGGCTCCCGCGTCACGTTGAAACAGCGATCTTTCGAGTTCTGCAGGAAAGTTTAACTAATGTCCATCGGCATTCCGGAAGCGAAGTGGCAAGCGTCCGGCTATTCAACAGAGGTGGCATGACTATTTTGGAAGTGATCGACCAGGGAAAGGGAATGCCAACGCAGCACTCGTCGGAGTTCAGGCAGGAAGGGGTTCATGCGCTCGGTGTTGGTCTTCGCGGAATGGAAGAACGCATGCGCCAACTCGGGGGTCGACTGGAATTGCTTTCAAGTCCTCGCGGCACAACGGTGGTTGCTTCTGTGCCGGTGGAAGTTCCTTCAATCATCGATACGGCTTCGGCTTAGTTAAGCCGGTGAATTTATATTGCGAAATAATTGCGGCACTGCCGTAGTTCTAAATTGAGGCTTCCGACGACGGAGATCGGAGGCGCACAGGTCAATCCCATGGGCCCCAGAATATTGATCGTTGACGATCATGAGATCGTCCGTGAAGGACTGCGAAATCTTCTTAGTCAATCGAGACCGGCTTGGGTGATCTGCGGACAGGCCAGGAATGGTAAAGAAGCGGTGGAGGCGGTTCGAGATTTGGCGCCCGACGCCGTAGTCATGGACATTACGATGCCAATGATGAGTGGACTTGAAGCCGCCCGGCGAATTTCCAAATCCGGGACGGCGTGCCGAGTCCTGATGTTTACAATGCATGAATCCGATAAGCTTGGCGACGAAGTTCGCGATGCCGGCGCGCAAGGCTACGTTTTGAAGTCTCAGGCTGCTCGAAATTTGATCGTGGCCATCGAAACAATCCTGGCCGGAGGAACATTTTTCGACGCTCCGGCGATACCATAAAGCATGTGCGCGAATGCTCCAGACCTGCCTTGTCTGAGCCCGGTCAGATCCTTATATTTCTGAACTTCATTCCACACATCCGCTGCAGTATTTTTAATTATCCTCACTGTACAGTGAGCGTCACCGTCGTCGAATGAACATCCGATCCGGAAGTTCCCGTCACGGTGACGGTGTAAGTTCCCGCGGGAGTTCCGTTTGTGCCAACCTTCGGGAATCCGCCGCCCGAGCATCCGCTGATGTAGCCGATTGTAATAAGGAGCAACGCGAACGCGCCAGTCGAAACCAAGCGACGCGCTGTGCGCTTTCCAAATTTCGCCGCGCTTGCAAGTGCAACCGTCAGCGCCGTCATCAGCGTCAGTAGACTCACCAACGTGAATAGCCACAACGGTCGCACGGGATTCTTCGGCGTTGCTGGCGGCGCAATTCGCGCCAATCCGCGCGGGCTTGTGGTAACCGTCATCGTCGTGCTCGTGCCCGCTGTCACAGATGACGGACTAAACGATGCGCTCGCACCACTCGGCAATCCGCTCGCCGTAAATGTGACTGTCCCAGGGAAAGCTCCGCCAACGGTTGCCGTCGCGATTGTGAAATTCGCCGGCTGACCTGCGGTTACAGTTTGCGAAGTCGTCGTAGCGCTTACGCTGAAATCTGTAATCGTGAACGTCAGCGAATTCGATGTGCCGCCGCCCGGCGTTGGATTCACAACTGTAATCGCAGCCGTGCCAGAACTTGCGATGTCAGCCGCTGTAATCGCCGCAGTCAATGAAGTTGCGCTAACAAACGTCGTCGTTCGCGGGCTCCCCTTCCACTGCGCCGTCGATCCATTTATGAAATTAGTTCCGGTGAGCGTCAGCGTAAACGCTGCGCCTCCTGCGCCAGTTAACGTCGGCGAAATTGAAGTCAGCGTCGGAACTGGATTCGGCGCGGTGATTGTGAACGTCAGCGCGTTCGACGTAACGCCGGACGGCAGTCCCTGCGCCCGCGCGTTATTCGCTCCGCTGAAAACTACCGTCGGAGTGAACACCTGCACCGAAGCCGTGCTCGCGGTTGCGATATCGGCAGCAGTAATCGCCGCCGTCAACTGCGTTGAGCTGACGAATGTTGTTGTGCGATTGCTGCCATTCCACTGAGCAACCGAAGTGTTAATGAAATTACTGCCGTTCAAAGTAAGAGTGAACGCCGCGCCGCCGGCAATCGCCGAATTCGGCGCAAGCGAAGTTAGCGCCGGAATCGGCGTGGTAGCAGTGAACGTAACAATGTTCGACAACCCGCCGCCCGGAGCCGGATTCACCACGCTCACCAAATCAAGATTCGCCGTCTGAATATCTGCGGCAGTAATTGCGGCAGTCAACTGTGTCGCGCTCACAAATGTTGTCGTGCGCGGACTGCCGTTCCATTGCACAACCGAACTACTGATGTAATTCGTTCCGTTCACCGTCAACGTGAACGCTCCTGAACCCGCGCTCTTACTATTCGGCGAAAGCGATGTGATCGTCGGCACAGGATTTGACGCATTAATCGTGAACGTCAGCGCGTTTGAGAAAGTTCCCGAAGCTTGGTTCGGACGAATCGCATTCGCTCCCCCGGAATTCACCGGATTAAATACAACCACCGACGCAGTTCCGACCGAAGCGATATCCGTCGCGGGAACTGCGGCGGTCAACTGTGTGGCGTTTACAAATGTCGTGGCCAGATTCGCTCCATTCCATTGCACCACCGCCGTGTTTAGGAAATTGCTTCCGTTCACCGTCAACGTGAACGCAGGACTTCCGGCGATCGCGGAATTCGGAACGAGTGAAGAGAGCGTCGCAACCGGCGTGGTGATTTCAAACACGACTGAGTTTGAAGTGCCGCCACCCGGCGTTGGATTTACAACGCCCACCAACGCCGATCCCGCAAACTGAACATCAGCGGCGGAAATTGTTGCCGTCAACGTTGTCGCGTTGACGAACGTCGTCGGTTGCGCCGCGCCATTCCAATCCACCACAGAACTGCTCACAAAATTTGTTCCCGTCAACGTCATCGTGAATGCAGGAACGCCCGCGCTCACGGTGTTCGGTGAAATCGAAGTCAATGTCGGAACGGGATTACTCGACGCAGTGACGTTAAAATTCACCGAATTCGACGCGCCTCCACCGGGCGTCGGATTTGTAACGATCACTGCGGGCGTTCCAGCCGTAGCAACGTCAGCGGGAATAACTTGAATCGTCAACTGTGTGGAATTCACGATCGTCGAGCCGTGAGGTTGGCCGCCAAAACTCACCGTCGCGCCAGTAACAAAATTCGTGCCGTTAATCGTCAAAGTAAATGCAGTAGAACCCGCAGCAGTCCCTGTCGGCGACAACGAAGAGATCGTCGGCACAGGATTATTTACCTGGAACGTCACATTGTTTGTCGACGTCCCGCCGCCCGGCGTCGGATTCGTCACTGTCACCAAATCAGCGCCCGAAGTTGCAATGTCCGATGCCTGAATCGCCGCAGTAACCTGTGTTGAATTTACAAACGTCGTCACTCGCGCGACGTGATTAAAATTCACAACGGAACCCGAATTAAATCCCGTCCCGTTCACCGTCAAAGTAAACGCCGCGCCACCGGCAAGCCCGCTTGCAGGCGAAAGCGAAGTCACAGTAGGAAATGGATTATTGATCGCAAGCGTCGCAGCAGTTGACGTACCTCCGCCCGGCGCCGGATTCGTAACCGTGATCGAAGCCGTGCCTGCAGCAGCGATATCCGCCGCCGTTATTGCTGCTGTCACTTGCCCGCCACTATTAAACGTTGTCGCGCGCGGCGACCCATTGAAATTCACAACCGAAGTGGAAATAAAATTTGTTCCATTCACGATCAACGAGAACGCCACGCCGCCCGCAGTTGCCGCACTTGGTACGAGTGAACTGATTGTCGGCACAGGATTCGGCGAAGCGCTCACATTAAAGCTCACCGAATTCGACGTGCCGCCGCCCGGCGTTGGATTTGTAACGCTCACAGCAGGCGTGCCAACCGTCGCCACATCAGTGGCGAGAATTGACGCCATCAACTGCGTGGCGCTCACAAATGTTGTGGTTCTTGGCGCGCCACCAAAATTCACCGTCGAAGTAGAAATAAAATTTGCTCCATTTACAGTTAACGTGAATCCGGCCGAGCCAGCCGTCGCGCCCGTCGGCGAAAGGGAAGCGATGCTTGGAAGAGGATTGCCGCTTCCCGTTCCGGTGATGGTGAAAGTGATGGCGTTTGAGGGAGCGCCTCCGGGATTTGTGACGGTAACGGAAGGAGTGCCCGGATTGGCGACGTCTGTGGCCGCCACAACTGCGATGATGAAGCTGGAACTTTCGACCTCCGTAGGTTCGACGCTCGAACCGAATGTCACGCTCGCGCCCGGTAAAAAGTTTGTGCCGAAAACACTTAGGACCAACACGCCAGATCCCGCCGCCACAGTCGTTGGCGACAATGAAGTGATCGTCACAACGGGAGTGATGACGTTAAATGTGACGGAATTTGAAGGCCCGCCGCCGGGCGCAGGATTCGTGACGACCACCGCAGGCGTTCCACCCGCGGCAATATCCGTCGTCAGAATCGCGGCAGTTAGCTGTGTGATGCTCACGAATGTAGTTGTTTTCGCGGCGCCGCCGAAGCTAACAACGGAAGTTGGAGTGAATCCCGTTCCATTCACCGTCAATGTAAATGCAGGATTTCCCGCGCTCATGTTTGTCGGCGAAATTGTGGTGATTGCCGGAACAGGATTCGTTCCTGTGATGCTGTAATTCACGGAGTTTGAAACTCCGCCGCCGGGAACAGGATTTGTTACCACGACGGTAGCTGTTCCAACAAACGGAATGTCATTCGCAAGAATCGCGGCGGACAATTGGCCGGCGTTCACAAATGTTGTGACGCGCGGAAGACCGTTGAACAGAACCGTCGCTCCATTCACAAAGCTTGAGCCGTTGACGGTCAATGTGAAATTTGGTCCGCCCGCCGCAATGCTGGTTGGCGAAAGCGTGGTCACTGCCGGAACAGGATTTCCAACGCCGGCGCCAGCCTGATTGATCGTGAATGTTTGGCATCCGATTGTAATTGTCAGAACGCGCGCGGGGCCGGTGTTCTGCGCCACAGAAAAAGCGGTACCTGCGGTGTTGGTCAACTGAACCGCATCAGGATTATTGGATTGCGAACTGAATACGCAGAACGAATACGAACCAACTAGACCGATGGAGCCGATGCCGCCATCAGCTGGGAAATTCGCCGAAGCTGGAGTCAGCGTGAAGCTACACGTGAATGCGCCTGCCTGAGTGGCGGCAAAGTTCGCCGATGACCCGAGAGTGTTTCCGACGGTGATATTTGCCGTTCGCCCGCCGCCCGCGTTGGCAGCAAGCGAGAAGTTGACGGTCCCGTTTCCGGTTCCGGAGTTTCCCGAAGTGATTGAGGCGAAACCTGAATCCGAACTTGCTGTCCACGCGCAAGTTGGTTGGGACGCGGTGACTGCGAACGTTCCAGCGCCGGGAGTAGTTGGGAAATTTCCTGCAGTGGAAGAAAGCGTGAAGAAACAATTGTTGGCCGGGTCCTGAGTGATTTGGAATACCGTGCCGCCTCCACCAACGGATGCAACGACGATCGATCCAACGCGCGGACCTCCGGTATTTGCGGTCACGGAATAATTCACGGTGCCGCTTCCAGTCACCGCAGTGTTCGCGGCTGCTACGGTTATCCACGGCGCAAATGACTGCGGTTGCCATAGACAATTCACCGGATCGGAAGCTGTGACGGAAATTGAATTACTTGACGCAGCGCTTGCAAGCTCGATCGAACCCGGCGTGAGCGTGTAAGTGCAAGTGCTGCCTGCAGCCTGATTGAACGTAATTACTTGTCCGGCTTGAGTGATCGTGCCGGTGCGCGGAGAACCGGTGGTATTTGGCGCAACAGAATAACTTGCAATGGCGGATATGCTACGGCTCCCA
This sequence comes from Candidatus Acidiferrales bacterium, assembly GCA_036008485.1. Taxonomy (GTDB): domain Bacteria; phylum Acidobacteriota; class Terriglobia; order Acidiferrales; family UBA7541; genus DASTCZ01. The sequence goes on from DASYNR010000190.1 coordinate 18,803, forward strand.
CCGGCTGCCAGATCGCTATCGAGTTGCGTAATCCACGGAACCTGCGAACTGGCAGTCCATGGACAATTGTTGGCAAGAGTCTGCGTTGTGAATTGCGCGATTTCTCCGCTCGAGATCACGCTCACCGTCGACGATGCGCCCTGAAGAACATTAAATGAGCACGCGCCTTCGATGAACCCAGTAAATGTCATGCTCGATGAATTCGTTCCGTCGGTCACAGAAATCGTCGCATCACCCGCAGTCGTGAGCATCGCGGCCGGAACCACAATCTGCAGATCGGCGCAGTAAATTGCGTTCGCAACTTCGCTTCCGTCGCAGGCCTGGTTATCGAAGAAAGTAAACGGCAGAGTTGTGCCGTTAAATTTGATCACACTCGTCGGAAGGAATCCCACTCCGTAGACATTCAGAGTCAGGTTCGGGCCGCCGATGACGACTGCGGCTGGATCGAGATGGTCAACCACAGGAAACGCGTTCAGGACATTTTCCGTAATGCTTGCGGAATTGTTTGCGAGATTCGGATCCGCCTCCGTGGCTACCACGTTAACTGTATTCGTTGTGCTTCCGATCACCAGCGCCTGCACGGGAACTGTGATCGTAGCGGTCGTGCCTGTTGGCATAGTGCCCAGGTTGCAAGTAATCGTATTCGCGCCGACCGTGCAGGTACCAAGCGTCGTCGTAATCGGCGATTGGCAACTCGCCAAATTGCAGTACGTGCCGCTGACTTGCAACGCCGCCGGCAAAGGATCGGTGAAAACTACGTTGTGCGCAGTGGCCGGACCGTTATTTGTAACGACGCTGGTATAAACTTCGCGTCCGAGATCGGCGCCGATCGCCAGAGCAGATCCACTAAAGCTTTCCGTGACGCTCATATCCGCCTGTGTCAGATTCACAGGTGTGCTGATTGGCGCGGTGCAAGAAACGTTCGACGTTACCGACGTCGAGCCCAGATAAGTTTGTCCCTGTCCGAATCCGGAGGCGTCCGCCGATGGGCTGGAGAAAAATTCAATTGTAAAAGTAGTGTTGGGCAGTCCGTTGAAGTTTCCTAGGAGCGAAAGAATATTTCCGCTCAGATTTGACTGCACCGTGTTTGAAAATTCCGAAGTGTTACCGTTCGGATCGGTTGCCGTGGCGGAAATAAATGTGGATCCGGTACCTGCCGTCAGTACCGGCGAATTCTGCAACATGTTTGCGCCATTTGTATTCGCCTGGCAGGGACTATTTGCGTTTGGTCCGACTGCGTCCAGATCGATTCCCAGCGCTCCGTTGCCGAAAATAGAATTGCGGCTGATGAGGTTGCCATTGCCGGCGGTGATGCGGACGCCTGCGCCGGTGTTGTTCTGAATTACGTTGCCAATTGTAGCGTTGCTGGCGCCGGCGTTAATCAAGATGCCGTGGCCGGTATTGTTGGAAATTACGTTTGCTTCGCCGGGGTTCGTGCCGCCGATGACGTTATTCATCGGGTTCACCGTGCCGACGTTGTCGACGGTAGACGTGGTGAGCCATATTCCATTGAAGCCATTTGGAATTGCTACCGTTCCAGTGGCGTCGGTGCCGATTAGATTTCCTTGAACTATGTCGCCGAGAAGGCTTGCTGGAGTCACTTCAGGATTGGAGCCTGCTATCTCGATTCCCGCTGATAGGTTTCCGGAGATTACGTTGCCCGCGCCCGGCACGGCGCCGCCGATGGTGTTGCTGTAGGAAGGTAGTCCAACGATATTGATCGTGGTGAGGCCGAAGGGAATATGAAGATCTGCGTTGTCGCTCAAAACACCATCGAGAGCGTTCCCGAATGCTTTTGTTCCGGTGACGTCAAGACCGATGTAATTTCCTTCGATTAGATTATTAAAGACGCCGTTTGAGAGATGCACCCCGAAATTAGATCCTGAAAGAATATTGCGGGCTGCAGGTGTTGTCCCGCCGATTGTGGCCAACTGGTAATTCACAGATATTTCAATGGCGGTGTCAGCGTCACGCCCAAAGCCTTTGGTTCCGGTCACGTCAGTTCCGATAAAATTGCCCTGTACGAGCGCTCCCTCACCTAAGCCGAAGCCGTTGATGGCGTTAATATCGATGTCGACGCTACCGTTTGTGGAGATTACGTTCCCTGCCCCAGCTTGCGTTCCTCCGATGATCGAGAACGGCGGTGCCAAAATGCCGTCGTCACTATTTCCGAGTGGCTTGGTTCCGGTGACGTCCGTGCCGATGAAGTTTCCTTGGATTTGGGTTAGCGTGGCGTCGAAAGTCCCACGAATGCCCTCGCCGTTTCCGGATAGAATATTCCGCGCCTGAGGTGTTGTTCCACCGATCACATTGCCGGTGCCAATCGTTCCAAGTGTCGCGCCAAATTCATCAAATATTCCTGTCAGATTAGGGTCTGTTCCTGTGATGGACGAGTTGCCGCTCGCATTGGTACCGATGAAATTACCTTCGATGTAAGCGCCGTCAGTAAACAAATCGAATCCAAACGCACCATCAGCAAAGCCGGGGCTGGACGTGGTATCCGGTTTATTGAAGCCGGCAACATTGAATCCACGAATCGTGGAAGGGAGCTCGAAAAGATCGAAACCAATTTCTCCGGGAGTTGCGGCTTTCGCGCCGTCAAGACGGATAAGCACGACGGCATTGTCACCACCTGGCAAAGTATTCGGACTGGCGCCGGGCTGGGTGTAAGCGTCAATCGTGAAGAGCGAGGTGAGAGGATCGATAGTGAAATCGTTCATGCTGCCCGGAGCTCCGTCGGACACCGGGAAAATGGTGCAGACATGTGTGTTCTGATTGCAATTCGGATCGCTGAGGGGAATATTGAAATCAATTTCAGCGGGAACGCCCGCGCCGTCGATAAATTGAATCCACGCGCGCAGCGAGTTGGGATTATCGGTCAACGCGTTAATGCTGTCCTGAGTGTTGGTAACGACAAGCGTTACGAGAGGCGTAGTCTGCGCCACGCTTGGGACGGATTGCCCGTCGGCAAGCACCACCAGGCTTTGCAACGGATGCTTATTCAATCGCATGGG
>DASYNR010000191.1:0-14460 GCA_036008485.1 Candidatus Acidiferrales bacterium
GATGCTAAAAAGGCCCCCGCTAACCCCTTTGTTTTCACACTGATGCTCACAACCGGGGGGTAGGGGAGGGGTACAGTCCGACACGCGTCTGATTTTGTTTTTGGTTTCGTAGGCGCGCTATTCCCGTCCCGGCGCATTAGGTCGGGAGGCCACCTTTTGGTGGTCCGCTGCTTTTGAATTTGTTTTTGAACGTGTAGCGCCGCGCCTTCAGGCCGGCATGCATTGGCCTTTAACCTTTAACCAAAATTCTTGCTCCAACAAATAGGGGATCCCAAAATGTCCACCGAACAAATCGAAAAGATAGAAAAACCTGCAAAAGCAATTCTTGTCGACACTCGCTGTCTCTACGTCTCCGCCACAGGCCGCAGATGCCGCTCTCTCGCCGCACGTGATACTTCACGTCCTTCCGGACTTTCCGCGTTCTGCATTCCGCACTCTCAATTGGAACAGCAGTACGTCAATATCAAATCAGTTTCCGAAGAACTTCTCGGCGACACGGACAACTTCCAAACCGCTATCTCCGTGAATGAAGTGCTCGGAAGACTCTTCGTCCTGCAAGCACAAAATCGCATTCCCATCCGCAACGCGATGGCTCTTTCTTACACCGCGCAGGTGATCTTAAGCAGCCTCGAAAAAGTGCGCGACGAATATCACAACGTCGACGACCCCGGAAGTCACGACGAAATTATCGAAACGGCGATCGGTAGGACCTACTGCGCTCAAGATGATAAAGACGACGAAGAAGATGACGAAGAAGACGACGAGCGATCCGAAGAAAAAGTCGGAGGCGAAATCGAATGCGAAGGTGAAGCTGAAGCCGAAGTTAAGCCGCCCCCGCTCCCAGCAACCAGAGCCGAATTTGAAGCTCAAGTCGCCGCCGCTGCAAAAATATTGCACGCTAAATAACTTATGGGAGCGCCAATCCCTACTGCGCTCTCGAAAATGCGAACCAGAATCTGCCCGGATAAATGCGGCCCTACTCACACTGGCTCAGTACTAACTAATTACAGTAGTTGTGAGCTTGTCTTGTGAGGTGTACCATTTCTAAAGTTTGGCCCATGGAGAAAAAAATCTATCCTGAGGTGTGAGATTGATGAAAACAAAGCGAATTTTTTCCGTGCCCCTTTTCGTTCTGGCTCTGGCAATTCTTACGTTGGGAACTCTTAGCAGCTGCGGTTCGTCAACTGTCACGACAACGCCGCCCACATCACAAAACATTTACGCCACGTCAGGGAACGGGGTAGCGGTTTTCCCGCTGACAGCGACAGGTAACGTCGCGCCTTCCGCTAACATCACCGGCGCGAATACGACTTTCGTAGATGCTCACCGTGTGGCCGTCGACTCGACCGGCAAAATCTACGTCACTGACACAAGTGCCCACAAAATAGACATCTTCGCCGCTGGCGCCACCGGCAACGTGGCGCCGGTCTCGACGATTTCCGGTGCGGCGACTTTGATCCAAGACCCCAGTGGCATCGCGATCGATTCCACTGGCAAAATATATGTTAGCGACCAGTTTGGCGGCAACAGCATTTTCGTATATGCGGCTGGATCCACAGGCAACACCGCGCCCGTTCTAACAATTTCCGGAGTGGCTACGCTGCTGAGTAGTCCCAATGGCATCGCCGTCAATTCGGCCAATATTTATGTAGTGAACGAAAGCGAAGCCCCGGCAACTAACCCCAGTATAACGATCTATCCGATCACTGCCACAGGCAATGTGGCGCCGGCCACCACGATTGCGGGCGCGGCTACGGGGCTCAGTCGGCCGCATGCAATCGCTCTCGATTCCGCCGGCAAAATCTACGTCACCGAGTCCTCCAGCAACAGCGTGTTGATATTCGCCGCCAATGCCACAGGAAATGTTGCACCCGTGGCCACGATCGCCGGATCGGCCACGACACTCAGCAACCCCAACGGAATCGCGATTGATGCCAACGGAAAGATCTATGTCGCGAACAACAATAACGGCGTCGCGATCTTCGCCGCCGGGGCTAGCGGCAACGTCGCGCCTGTGGCTACGATCTCGGGAGCAAGCACTACGATCGGCTTCCTGCACGGCGTGGACATACACTAACCATCGCTAGATTCAGCGAGTTTATTCTCCAATCCGGGAACCCCACTTTTGTTCCAAAGTCTCGGGACGGGGGTGGGGCGCCCGGAGTCGGAGCCACAATTGATTTGATTCGTTTGGATTTAGAGGACCGTAGAATAAAAATCAGATTCGTGACGTGACGAGTGTTCGCGGGCCTTCTTCACTCTTGCCCGAACGAAACCCATTTTAGTGCGTCTTCCATTTTGAGGAACACGCGGTTGCCTTCTTCGCCTTTCGCGTCCCGCAATATTTCAAACATTCGCGCCAGGCCAAATGCTTCTCCGTCGGTGACGACGATTGCGCGCCGAACTGTTGAAGCGAAAATATTTCTGGCCGCGAACGCCTGTACGTCCGCCGCCTTGATTTCCAATTTTGTTGTTCGTGTGAAATCTGCAATCTGTGAAAACGTGGGGCTAAAATCGGGGTCCGCCGCGAGCTTGCGTTGATGATCCAGGATTTCTTCCCGTGTGACTACGCCATAGGCGTTGCTGCTCACCAGCCGGCGTTCTTTGTCGATTTTGTATGTCACGGGCATTGTTCGGTTTTTGGTAACACGATAACGGACGCGCTATCGGTGTTTACAGCGGAGATCGCTCCACTTCTTGATTTTAGCGCTTTTCGGGCAGAGTGGCGCTCGCCTTTATCGAGGCAAATCCAAACTATTGGATGGTACCGATGCGCCATTGTACCCGACGGAGCGAAACGGCAAAGTAGGTCTACGAGGAACCGTACGCTTTGCTCAGCACACTCATGTTGATGATATCAGTCGCAGCCGGAGCGCAGTTCTTCGTCGGCTACTGGCGTGCGCTGCTTGACGGCATGGCCGCGCAGCCTCTGTCGGAAAAGTTCTTTGTCGCCGCCGGATTTCAACACGCCGCGATGCGCGCGGAAGATTTCAGCAAGTTGCTCAGTCTCCACCGGCTCATGCCCGACGTGAAAGCGGTTCCCAATACTGTGTGGCGTCTGCGAGTTCACTATTCCGCGATGAAAATGCTTGGCGGATTGCCGGCCGTAGGCGCATGGGCGCAAAAAGAAATGGCTGTTTGCACGCGATGCCTGGCGGTGATGGTTGACCAACGCCTGCTGCTGAATTTGGCTTGCGCCGCTGAAGCGCGTTCGTAATTAGAGCTGGTTGATTTTCAAACCACCAATAAATCTGGTCGGAAAATTTCGCGCCTTCTGCGAAGATGGTCACACTACTTCGCGGGAGGAATTTGATGAGAGCAGCCGCAATCACATTATTTATTTTTGTGATGAGCGTGGCCTTTGCATGCGGCCAAAAAGTTCCGCCGGGATGGACAATTTATAATTCGCCCGAAGGCCGCTACTCCGTACTTTTTCCCGGCAAGCCGGAACTAAGCACAGATCAGTCACCGGCGCACACCGGCGAAACGTTGACGCAATATTTCGCGATTTGCAACGACCCGGACGCCGGCAGCGACGTCGTCTACAACGTCACATATTTTGATTTGGGGCCGCAGATGGCCTATTCGTTCGACCAGGCGCGCGACGGCTACGTGAAGGCCGTGAATGGAACGCTTCAGTCGGAAAAAACGATCCAGTTCGGCGGTTATGCGGGACGCGAACTGAAAGCGATCACGAATCCGCCGGGCAAAGTTTTCAATCTTGTGACGCGAATCATCCTGGTTGAAAAACGCGTCTACATGGTGCAATTTATTTCCACGAAGTCATATGACGCGGCGCGGGCCGCGGAAAAATCCGCGGCGTTTTTCAATTCCTTCGCGCTCAGAAGTTCCCACTAGCGGACGACATTTTGCATTAGCAGTTTTGACGTCCATAGTTCGATGAACAACGAATTGTCAGCGTCCCGCAACCAGCATACTATCGCCAGTAGATTCGGCGAAGCGAGGTGCAACTTGCGAAAATTTTGGATGACGATTGTGTTGCTGATGATCGTTGCGATTTTATTTCCGGATGGTCCGCGAGCGCAATGGCGCACGCAATGGAGTTACGATGGCGCACTCGGGCCCGAACATTGGGGCGATTTGGATCCGGAATATTCCGCGTGCAAAACCGGCAATGAACAATCTCCGATTGACATTCAAAATGCGGAAACAGCCGTGCTGCCTGCAATTCGATTTGAATATAAAAACGGCCCGCTGAAAATTATCAACAATGGCTACACGGCCGTTCGCGTGAACTACGCTGCGGGAAATGGAAATTTTCTGATTGTGGGAGACAAACGCTACGAACTAACGCAATTCCACTTTCATCATCCCAGCGAAGAGCAAATTCACGGCAAGCCTTCCGACATGGTGATTCATTTGATGCATCAATCCGCTGACGGAAAAGTTGCGGGCGTGGCAATTCCTCTGAAAGTGGGCGGTGCAAACGCTGTGATTCAGCAGCTATGGAAATATATGCCGCAGACCGCAGGCGCGGAGCACGAAATTTCCGGAGTACAAATAAATCCCGAAGGCCTTCTGCCGCGCAACACTTCCTATTACACCTACATGGGATCGCAAACAGCGCCGCCATGCACTGAAGGCGTCACATGGTTCGTGCTGAAAACTCCGATGGAAATTTCAGCGGAGGAAATCGCGGCATTCGCAAAACTTTATCCGCACGATATTCGTCCAGTTCAGCCGCTGAACGGACGCGTTGTGAAAGAAAGCCAGTAAATTCACAGCGCCGATTTTAAAAAACTATTGTCCGGGCTTTGGTCCCGGCGAAACACAACCGCCGCCTCCACTTTTTTTGCACGCGTCGAATTGGCTTTTATTTACTTCCCACATCGCTTGCGCTTCGCTCACATTGAGTTGTTTGGTAAGTCCGGCGAGCCAGGCATTTCGTTGGCCGGAATTGTGAAATAAAATTCCAGCGGGATCGCCCGCCAGCAATCCGAATCGCAGCTTGCCACCGATTACCGCGTCGTGTTCGGCGTCGCTGCGAAATCCAACGTTGTTTGTTGGACTGCTCAACCAGTCCGCCCAGTACGTACCTTTGCCGAATCCTTGCGCCGCTTCCTTCCGATACCACGCAATGGCTAACTGACGATTTTGCGGCACGCCAATTCCAAATTGATACGCGCGCGCAAGCGCATCCTGTCCTTTCACCCAGCCTTGCGCGGCGCTCGCTTGATAAAGCTTCGCCGCTAGATCCCAATTTTCCGGCACACCATCCGCACCTTCGTAATCCAGGCCAAGCTCCGTCTGAGAAGCAGGCTCACCTTGTGCCGCGGCCTGGCTGTACAACATGAACGCGGATTTTATATCGTGCGGAACTCCGTCCGCCCGCGCGTACATAAGTGCCAGCCGCAATTGCGCCAGCGCATTTCCTGCTTTTGCGGCGACGGTCAAAAGTTGTGCCGCGCCTGCATGATCTCCCGCCATAAATTTCACTCCAGCCTGATTGAAAATATTTTCGTCCGGAAGTTGTAGGCAATTCGGATCGCTTGCGGGATTTCCGGGCGTCATTTTTCCGGAGTTGGGGACAATGCCTAGACACTTTTGCAACACGCCAGACGCCATCACAACATTCGAGGCATTCGAGGAAATTTGCGCGGGCGCTGTCTGGCCGCAAGCCGCCAAACCGAACGCGAGAAAGAATGTGCCGGTGAACAAAAATATAGAGCGGAGTCGTTTCACGCTGAATCTCCTTGCACTACGTCCTTGCGTTGCCGCAAAATTCTCCGAGAACGCACAGACTGAAGCCTTGCATCGCCAGCAGACTACGCCTGAACTGCACGATTGCAAACGGAAATTTTGGAGGAACGATGGCCTCAACAGCAGCAACTGCCACAAGCTCGGATGAAAAGACACTGCGACATTTGAACGAGGAATATATTCGATCGTTCATGGAATCCGACGTCGAATGGTATCGACAGCATCTTGCGGAGGATTTCCAGGTGATCGAATCGGACGGCGCGGAACTCGATAAAGCGGCTTTTCTAATTCAAACGGCGAAAGGTCCCGATGTTGCCGCGTACGAATTGAAGAAAGTGAATGTTCGTTTCTATGGACATGTCGCTCTCGTGCAAGCAACAGGACTTTTCACTCGCAAAGACGGCTCAACTGGCACGAGCCGATACACAGATATATATGTGCGCGCCGGAAAAGATTGGAAAGTAGTTTCCGCGCAAATCACGCGTTGTTGAATTGGGAGCTACGCTGTCGCGTCAGCGGACATTGATCCGTGCTGCGCGAAAAACTTCAGCGCGTCTTCGGTGGTTGGAAAAACGGAAAACAAATTTAGGACGTGCGCAACGTCCAGCACTCCGTGATTGCGCGGCGAAAGTCCGGCCAGCGCCAGAGCGCCTTTGCCTTTTGCGCGCCGCACCAAAAGCTGAACGAGCGCGCCGACTCCCGCCGAGTCCAGCCATTCGAGCTTGGTTAGATTCAGCAGAAGCACAGGCGAAGTTTCTTCGCGCAGTGTCGAATTGAATCCGGCGACAGTTTCAAGCGTCAGGCTGCCGACGAGCGCGATAACTTTTACGCTGGGCTGCGGCGATACTTCCGTTTCGAGACTGAGTGTTTTAGGCATAGCGTTGGAGCATATGAAACGATTGTTACAGCAATATGAATGAAAAATCTACACCGATTCGATTTTGGTTTTGCTCGTGAACCCGCCGCGCTGTGCGAAATATTCCACCGCCTGATCCGTGGTAGGAAATATTCTGAACAAGCGCAGCAGTTGCGAAACTTGCAACACCGCCTGATTACGCGTAGTAAGGTCCGCAATTGCCAGCGTGGTTTTCGCTTTTTCGCGGCGCACCATCAATTGCACCAGCGAGCCGACGCCGGCGGAATCCAGCCAGTCGAGTTTGGAAAGATTCAAAAGCAAAACTGGCGCGGGATCATCGCGCAGCGTGTGATTAAACAACGCGACGGTTTCAATCGTCAATCCGCCCGCCAGCACAGCCACTTTCAGACCGGGATACGGTTCATGCGCGTTGATCGTAAGTTGAATTCGAGACATTTGTTGAATCCGGATTTGAGACTGCACAGAACTTCTGCCGGTTAAGATAGCATTTTCCGCGCTTGCGTTCGAGAGTTGTGTTCGAGCCACTATATAAAGGCGCACAAAATTGAAGCGTTGCGTGGGGAAGCGGGCGCTTATATATTACGCGCGAAGCGGCGAGCGGAAACACTGGTCACCGCTGGTTACGCGCGAAAAGGAGAAATCGTGAAGGCGAAAGCGATTCTAATTATTGCAGCGGTCGTGCTCGTGTCGATGGTTTTATCCTTGTCTACGAGCTCTCGAGCCGCCGCGCCGGATGGGTGGAAAGTTTTAGTCGATAGATCGAAAACCTGCCAGATTTCTGTTCCTTCGGACTGGAAAGTGGACCAATTTTCGCCGAGCTCCGCGGGCGCGCCGGACAATAAATCCAGCATGACCATGCACGCCTCTCCGAACCAAACTTTGGCGAAGGCCAAGGGAACATTCGAGATGCTTTTTCCTCCGACAAAAGTGATTGAGGATTCCGCAACGCGGGCATGGATCGCGTACAAAGCCGATAGCGTCGCCGTGGACAGCCCCGAAGTGAATTGGTACGTCGCGATTCCGGTGAAAACGAGCGTGTGCGCAGTGCAAATTGATTTTAAGAATCCCAGTTCGGAAGCGATGATGAAACAGCTTGCGGAAAGTATGTCGGCGGTTAAGTAGGCGATTCCAGATTACTGTTGGAAATTCAACGGCCCGTGAAAATTGAGAGATTCTGAATCTTCACGGGCCGTTTTTGAAATCAGTTGTGAAAAGGTTCAGCCAATTTTGTTGGGCACAGACAGGAATGTCTGTGCTACCACACCGTGCGAGTTTATTTTGCCGGCGGTTTTGGCGCTGGCGCGGAATGTTTTAGTTCGACGAGGATTTCTTCCATCGGCGTGTCGCCTAAATTTTCCGGAAGATGATTTCCCGCGGGAGTGAATTTGCTTTCGCCGGCTTTCATGGTTTGCGCCACTGAAGTTCCGTCGGGCATGGTGAATCTCACGTGCGAATCGGTGAGCATCGTCACGACTGAATCCGGGTGATGGTGCATCACTGATTTTTCGTGCGGGCCATAGGGAATTCTTAGGACGCGAACCTCGGAGTTTTCAAATTCCACTTTGTAATGTTTCGGATCGGTTTTCACCGCGTCCTGCGCGAACGCAACTGACCCTGTGAGACACAACAACGCTGCGAGCAACACAAACCGTCGCATACTTGCTCCTTTTTCAATTCAATGGGACCTGGATTGGTTCTGAATCTGCGCGGACTTTATGCTTGGGTGTATGGGAGTGTCAACCGCGATTTGAATTTGGGTTAGATTTTGGTGCGAGCGACATAATTGTGGAAAGCGACGCCGCGCAGATTTTTTCTGCGCCGTCGCGCACGACGAAAACGTCGGCGCGGCAGACGGTTAGCGTGCGGCCTGCGCGGATTACCTGTCCTTTTGCGATTAATAGTTCGCCGAGAGCGGGAGCTACGAAATTTAATTTGTATTCTACGGAGAGGACGCTGGTGTCTGGCGGCGTCAGTGAAAATGCCGCGTAGCCCGTCGCGCTATCGGCAATCGCGCCGCTTACTCCACCGTGGAAATAACCATCTTGCTGGCTTAGTTCGGGACGATACTGAACGCGGATTTCGCAGCGGCCGGGCTCGATCACAGTCATTTCCGCGCCGAGATATTTCATGAAGCCTTGTTGCGCGAAACTGGCGCGAGTTTTTTCGGCGAAGTTTGCGTCCTGCGGAATAAAGTTTTGATCTTCCATAGATTCTGTCGCCTCCGATTCCGGAAGAAACTAATTTCACAAGATTGCGGTGGTTCGCAATTTTCGGCAAGTCAGAATTTGCCGGACAAATTTGCACAAATTGTTGTGGCGCGTAGCCGATAGCATCCTATAATCCGCGTACCCATGCCTCTTGTTAATGGAACAAAGCTTGGCCCGTACGAAATTATTTCGCCGCTGGGAGCGGGCGGAATGGGCGAAGTGTATCGCGCACGGGATTCTAAACTTGGCCGCGAAGTTGCGCTGAAAGTAATTTCCGAACAATTTGCGAATGATGCGGAGCGCATGGCGCGATTTGAGCGCGAAGCGAAAGTGCTGGCGTCGCTGAATCATCCGAATATTGCGCATATTTACGGATTGGAAGATTCCGGCGGCGTTCGTGCGCTAGTGATGGAGTTGGTGGAAGGGCAAACGCTGGCGGAGCGGATTGCGCGCGGGCCGATTCCGCTGGAGGAAACACTTTCCACCGCGAAGCAAATTGCTGAAGCGTTGGAATATGCGCACGAGCGCGGGATTGTGCACCGTGATTTGAAGCCGGCGAATGTGAAGATCACGCCGGATGGGGCGGTGAAAGTTTTGGATTTCGGATTGGCCAAGGCGATTGAAGAAACGTCTGCGGCTGAGAGCATCAGTAATTCGCCGACGCTGAGCATGGGCGCTACGCGCGCGGGAGTGGTACTTGGGACTGCGGCGTACATGTCGCCGGAGCAGGCGAAAGGAAAATCGGCGGATCGGCGCGCGGATATTTGGTCATTCGGCGTGGTGCTTTACGAAATGCTTTCCGGGAAGCAAATGTACGGCGGAGAGACTGCGCCGGAAACTTTGGCGCACGTGATTACGAAGGAGCCAAGCTGGGAAGGCTTGCCTGCATCGACGCCGGCCGCGATTCGGAATTTACTCGAGCGATGTTTAACGAAAGATCCGAAGGCGCGTTTACAGGCGATTGGCGAAGCGCGAATTATTATTGAAAGATATTTGGCCAATCCGGGGGCGTCTACTTCGAGTATCGAGCGGATTGCACCCGAACAGCCAGCTTCGCGAAGTATTTTGCCGTGGAGCATTGCTGCGATTGCGGTGGTCACGGCGTTGCTCGTCGGGTGGGCTCCGTGGCGACACTCTTCTGAGGCGACTCGCGCGATGAGGCTTGCGTTTGCTGTGCCGCCGAATCTTGCATTCAATGATGCGCAGTCTGATTCCGCGGTGATTTCGCCTGACGGACAAAAGATTGCATTCACCGCAACTTCGCAGGACGGGAAATGGCAGCTGTGGGTGCGCTCGCTCGACTCCTCCGATGCAAAACTATTGCCCGGCACCGATGATCCGCTGGAACCATTCTGGTCGCCGGATAGCAAATCAATTGCATTCGGTTCGCAAGGAAAACTGAAACGCGTTGACCTGGTGGGTGGCAGCGCGCAAGTTCTCTGCGATGCTGCGCGCATGACCGGCGGAGCGTGGAGCACCAAGGGCGTGATTTTATTCGGATCCGATTACGGAAGCGTGTTGTATCAAGTTCCGGCAACGGGCGGCGAACCGAAAGCCGTGACAATTGTGAATGCGGCGCATGGAGATTTTGGCCACACGTCGCCGAGTTTCTTGCCCGACGCGAATCACTTTCTTTTCAGAGTCAGCATGACCACGAATCCGCAAGGTGTGTGGGTCGGTTCGCTGAACTCGCCGGAAGTGAAGCAGTTGCTGACCGACAACACGAGCGCAGTCTATGCGTCGCCCGGTTACCTGATTTTCGTGCGCAATTCCGCGCTGATGGCGCAGGCATTTGATGCCGGCAGTTCGCAGTTGAAGGGCGAGGCCATGCCGATTATCCCGCAGGCAATCACGGACGCCAGAGGACCCGGGCGATATTCGGTATCTGATAACGGCATATTAGTTTGGCAAAGCAATTGGAAGCGCGAGTATCAACTTTTGTGGTTTGACCGCGAGGGAAAACAAATCGGCGCAGTCGGCCCGGTGATGGACGTGACGAGCGGACAGGAGCCACATCTATCACCAGATGGAAAACGGCTGGTAATCAAACGCGATAACAATATTTGGGTGATTGATCTGGCCCGTGATACAGGAATCAGATTGACGTCCGTGTTCAGCCAGCTTCCGATGTGGACGCCGGACGGAAGTCACATTATTTTTCAGTCGAGCACCGATGAAGTGGGGAAACGAGGAATCGTTCGGAAGGCTGCGAACGGCGTTGGCGAACTGGAACTGCTGCTGAACGGAGTGAATTTTCCACATGAAATTTCGCCGGACGGACGGTTCGTTTTGTTCACCCGACGCGGAGTGAAAACGCGGCTGGATATTTGGGCGCTGCCGCTTTTCGGAGATAGAAAGGAATTCCCATTGATGAATTCGGCGTTTGATGAGCGGGAGCCGCAGATTTCGCCTGACGGACGATGGCTCGCTTACTGCTCTGATGAATCAGGAAATTACGAAATATATGTGCGCCCGTTTTCTGCCGACGGGAAAGTGGGCGACGACAAGCGGCGCGTTTCCACGAACGGCGGTTCGGAAGTGAAGTGGAGAGCAAACGGACAAGAGCTATTCTACGTTGCCGGGGACGGACAACTGATGGCCGTTCCTGTGAAGACGAGCGGCGCGGGAATAGAATTCGGCGCGCCGAAGGCTTTGTTCAAGACGCGACTGTTCGGGCAGCAAGCCATCTTGCACGAATTCGACGTGACGCCGGACGGGCAGCGGTTTATTGTCGGCACACTGATTGGCGAACCGAAGGCGCCGCCACCGACTGTGATTTTGAATTGGACGGCCGAATTAATTAAGAAATGATAAATAGGAAATGACAAATACGAAATGACGCTTTCCGCCGGAACAAAACTTGGGCCTTACGAAATTATTTCGCCGCTTGGCGCGGGCGGAATGGGCGAAGTGTATCGCGCGAAAGATACGCGGCTGGATCGCACCGTTGCGATCAAAGTGTTGAACTCCAAACTCGATATAAGCGCGGAACTAAAGGCGCGTTTTGATCGCGAAGCCAAAGTAATTTCGCAGCTCCAACATCCAAACATCTGCGTGCTGCACGACATTGGTTCCGAAAATGGCACAGATTTTCTGGTGATGGAGTTCCTTGAAGGCGAATCGCTTAACGAGAAGCTCAAGCGCGGTCCGCTGCCTGTGGAAGAACTTCTAAAAATTTCCATTCAACTGGCCGACGCTTTGGAAAAAGCGCATCGCGCAGGAATAATTCACCGGGATTTAAAGCCGGGGAATGTGATGTTGACAAAGTCGGGAGTGAAGTTGCTGGACTTTGGACTGGCGAAACCGATGAGCTCCGCGGGCGTGGCTGCCAGTAACACATCAGCATCTATTTTCGCCGCGGCGGCCACAGTCACGAGCCCGGGATCGCCGTTATCCAGCGTAGGAACAATTATCGGCACGGTGCGGTACATGGCGCCAGAACAAATCCAGGGACTGGAAGCGGATGTTCGCTCTGACATTTTTGCGTTTGGATTGCTGTTGTACGAGATGGCGACGGGGAAGCATGCGTTCGAGGGCAAGACGCAAACGAGCGTTGTCGGACAAATTTTAGCGGTGAATCCCGTTCCGATCAGCACGCTGCGTCCGATGACGCCAGTGGCGCTGAGCCGGCTAGTGAGCACTTGTTTGGAAAAAGATCCAGACGAGCGTTTCCAAACGATTCACGATGTGAAGTTGCGGCTGATTGAAATTGCGGAAGCGCCGGTGGATGCCGGAGCCGCGCCGAATTCCAAGAGTGGCTCAAGGATGAATTGGCCGGTGATGACTGCGGTCGCCACCGTAGTAATTCTTACTGGAATCGCCGCAATTTATTTCGCGCAGGTCGCGCAGCAGCCGAAACAAGTGATGCGTTCGGCGATACTTCCTCCAGAACAAACAGCGTTTGTCACGACCACGCCGGATTCCGGTGTGCCGGTGCTTTCGCCGGATGGCACGCGGCTGGCGTTCATCGCGCGTAACGAGAAAGGGTTACTGTCGCTATACGTTCGCGCAATGAATTCTCTAACGGCGCAACCGTTGACGGGAACCACTGGCGCCCTTCACCCCTTCTGGTCGCCGGATTCGCACAACCTTGGATACTTCGCGGATGGCAAGTTGAAACGAATTGACGCCAACGGCGGACCCTCACAGGAATTAGCGCTAGCAGATCGCGGGCGCGGCGGCGCGTGGGCTGCTGACGGCACGATTATTTTCTGTCCCGGCATTAATAGCACGTTGTTTCGGGTCTCCGCAGGCGGAGGGACGGCCACCCCTGCCACCAAATTCGCAAATAATGAAACCGGACATCGCTGGCCCTCATTTCTTCCCGATGGCAAACACTTCATATTTTGGACGCGCGGTCCAAGGTCACACATTGCGGTTGGTTCGCTGGATTCGCTGGATCACAAGCAGATCATGGAAAGCGGCACGAACGCCGTATATGCGGCGCCGGGATATCTGCTATTCGTGCGCGGTGGGACGCTTGTCGCGCAGCCGTTTAGCACGAGCAAACTTGAGTTAGCTGGCGACACGATTCCGCTGGCAGAACATGTGGCCACTAATATCTCGTCGTATCGCGGCGT
Source organism: Candidatus Acidiferrales bacterium (assembly GCA_036008485.1). Taxonomy (GTDB): domain Bacteria; phylum Acidobacteriota; class Terriglobia; order Acidiferrales; family UBA7541; genus DASTCZ01. Next base: position 13,386 of record DASYNR010000191.1, read on the forward strand.
CTTCAGCGTGTCTGACGGCGGAATGCTGATCTATCAGGTGGGAGAATTCTCCGGCGGCGGGTGGCAAATGCAGTGGGCAGGGCGCGACGGCAAATCGATTGGCAGCCTTCCGGGTTTCGCCACCTATTTGGAACCGACCATCTCTCCCGATGGCAAGCGCATTGCGGTCGCCTATGCGGACGCCGGCGGAAATATTGACGTCTGGGTGATCGACATCGCGCGCGGCACGAAGACACGGCTTACGTTCGATCCCGCGAACGACAGTTATCAAATCTGGACGCCGGATGGCTCCAAAATTATCTATAGTTCCAACCGCGGGCCGCGCACAGATATTTATATGAAGGCAGCCGACGGAAGCGGCGCGGAAGAACTTTTGCTGAAGGACGACAGCGATAAGATTTGGAAATCGATTTCTCCCGATGGCCGATACGTTGCCTACCACAACAACAATCCGGGCGGCAAGATAGCGTCAGAAATCTGGCTGCTTCCGCTTTTCGGCGACCGCAAACCCTTCCCAATTGTGCAGGGCCCATTGCTGGCCGGCACTCCCGCAATTTCGCCCGATGGGAAGTGGCTGGCGTACACGGCCGACGATGGCCGTTCGAGGGAAGTGTACATCACAGAATTTCCGGGCGGCGGCGCCAAGTGGCAGGCTTCAACCACCGGCGGGCTGTATCCAAAATGGCGCGGCGATAGTAAGGAACTCTACTTCATAAATTACAGCGGAAACCTGAGCGCAGTTGATGTTGCTGCCTCGGCTACTTCCGTAAAGTTGGGCGCGCCGCATGTACTTTTCACGGCGATTTTGCAGGGACTGAACTGGGGACCATACGACGTGACGCGAGATGGCAAGAAGTTCCTGCTGAACGGCACCGTCTCGAACGAAGCCGACGCGCCGTTGACGCTAGTAACGAACTGGCTTTCAGAAATCAAAAAATGAAGAATGGGAAATGATAACGGACCATCTGGACGCATTAGTTGCCGCGCCGAAATATCATAGTCTACTGTTTGAAAATGAATTTGTGCGCGTGCTGGATACGAATGTGCCGCCGGGAGAGATGGTTCCGCTGCACAC
>DASYNR010000192.1:0-9589 GCA_036008485.1 Candidatus Acidiferrales bacterium
GCGCGAAACTTCTTACATGTTCGTGACCGGGCCGGACGTAATCAAAACGGTGACGCACGAAGAAGTTACGAAACAGGAGTTGGGCGGCGCGATGACCCACAACGCGACGAGCGGCGTGGCGCATTTTGTGGCGCGAGACGACCGCGATTGCGTGGCGATGATTCGCGAACTGGTGGGATTTTTGCCGTCAAACAATTTGGAAGATCCGCCGCGGCGCGTTTGCAGCGATCCGATTACGCGCGCGGATGCGGCGCTGGATCATCTGGTGCCGGAAGATCCGATGCAGCCTTACGACATTAAGGATGCGATTCACGCGATCGTGGACGAAGGCGATTTCTTCGAGGTGCACGAGCACTTCGCGAAAAATATTGTCGTGGGATTTGCGCGCATGGATGGACGGCCGGTGGGAATTGTTGCCAATCAGCCGGCTTTTCTGGCGGGCGTGTTGGATATAAATGCATCCGTGAAGGGTGCGCGGTTCGTGCGATTCTGCGACGCGTTCAACATTCCGCTGATTACATTTGAGGATGTGCCGGGATTTTTGCCGGGCACGCAGCAGGAGTGGGGCGGAATTATCAAACACGGCGCGAAATTGCTTTTTGCGTATGCGGAAGCCACGGTTCCGAAAATTACTGTGATTACACGAAAGGCATACGGCGGGGCGTATTGCGTGATGGCGTCAAAACATATTCGCACGGACGCGAATTTCGCGTGGCCCACGGCCGAAATTGCGGTGATGGGCGCGGAAGGCGCGGTGAATATCGTTTACAAGCGGGAGATTGATCGCGCGCCGGAGGCGGATCGCGAACGTATACGCAAAGAAAAAATTGCGGAATTCCGCGAGCGATTCGCGAATCCTTATGTGGCAGCGGAACGCGGATATATTGATGCGATCATCGAGCCTTCGCAGACACGCGCGAAACTGATTACTTCATTGCGCGCGCTGGAAAATAAGCGCGATACGAATCCGAAAAAGAAACATGGAAATATTCCGCTATAACTTTTGAAGAACACCCACTCCGCCGGGATTCAAATCTTCCAAAAATCAATCGCCGACATGGCCGGTCAAACTCGGCTCTGCCTCGCCGCGCAGCTTCGGAGGCTTGGGCTGCTTAGGTTGGTCCGGCTCGACGCCGCGCCAGCCGACCGGACGTCCTTTCACGGCTTGCGTGAGCGCGCGGAAAAGTACGATGTACATCATCTGGCGATAATAAAAACGCTGCAGGACGAGCGGAAGCAGCAGAGACCAATCCTCATTTTTTTCCAAAGCGAATGCGATGGCGCATGCGATCAGGTCAATCAGCATGAACCCGAGGAAAAAAATCACGGAGAGTTCCATGTCCTGTGTAGTGAAAAGCTGCGGGATCGCGTTGATGTGGAATTGTGACAATCCCCAGAGTGCAAGCGACGCCAGGAAAAGCAAATCGATCGCCGGAGAAAATAGCGGCAACAATAATTGGAAGATGAAAATGTTCGGCAGCGCGACCCACCCGAGGGTTCCATATTTCCAGCGGCCAATCGTGTCGCGATGTTTGTAAACGGACTGCAGTGTGCCAAACGTCCATCGGAAACGCTGGCGCATCAGCGCTTCCGCGGTTTCCGGCGCTTGCGTGTAGCCAATCGCTTCTTCGTCATATGAGATGCGCCAGCCGGCGCGGCGAATCGCGATGGTCAGGTCCGTATCTTCGGCCACCGTCTCAGCGGTGAAGCCGCCCGCGGCGGTAATCGCTTCAACGCGCCACGCGCCAATTGCTCCGGGTACTACGGGGATGCAATTCAGCAAATCGAAAGCGCGCTTTTCCATATTTTGGCTGGTGATATATTCCAGCGCCTGCCATCGAGTGAGCCATCGCGTGCGATTTCCGACTTTTACATTTCCGGCCACCGCGCCAATTTTTGGATCGATGAAATTCCGCACCAGCTTTGAGACGGCTTTGCTATCGATGTGCGTATCGGCGTCAATAGTGACGACGATTTTTCCGTTCGCGTTCTCCAAGCCACGCACCAGCGCGGAAGGTTTGCCACCATTCACCTGATGGATGATGTGCACGCGCGGATTTTCGCCGAAATTTTCCTGAAGCAATTCACCGGTGCGATCGGTTGAGCCGTCATTGATCACAATAATTTCCATGTTCGGATAATCAGCGGCGAGGGCAGACGTAACTGTACGTACAATTACTTCTTCTTCGTTGTACGCGGGAATCAGCACGCTGACCAGCGGCTGAAATTCGGGATGATCGCCAGGATCGGCCCGCATTTTTTCGATGAGCGCGAGCAATCCGATGATGAGTGCGCGCCCGCTGACCAGCATAATACCCAGAACAAAGACGGTGGCGATGCCGACGCGCGCAAAAAACATCAATCCGAAAATGTAGGAGTCCGCACGTGCGGCCCACAATTCTTTGCCGGTAACTTCGGGCATCACTTGTGCGCGACTTTGTCCAACAAGTTCGGAGACGGGAACAATTTTATATCCGGCTTTGCGCAAGCCATCGATCACACGCGGAAGCGCGGCAAGGGTGTGGCTGCGATCGCCGCCGCCATCGTGAAACATCACAATCGTTCCGGTGTCAGCTTGCTCCAGAACGCGCTGGACAATTTCATCCGTTGTAGGTGGAGAACCGCCGCCGATGGCGCCCCAATCGTGCGGGTCAATGCGCGCGCCAATCAGCATGTAACCCATCTCCTGCGGAATTGGGAGGGATGCAACTTCATCCGCCGTTTCCGGTTGATGATCAATGCCATATGGCGGGCGGAAAAATACTGTCTTCACCCCGAGTGACGCTTCAATCAGCCGCTCGGTGACGTTTACCTGCCAGCGAATCGTGCCGGGCGATGCGTCCTCAATATTTTCGTGCGTGTAAGTGTGATTGCCTATTTCATTGCCGTCCTGATATTCCCGCTTCAAAATCTGCGGATAGCGATTCGCGTTTTCTCCGATTACGAAAAATGTGGCCGGAGCATTTTTTTCTTTCAGCACGTCCAGAATTTTCGGCGTCCAATTTGGGTCTGGGCCGTCGTCAAATGTGAGCGCGAGTTTCTTTTCCGAATTGCCGCCGAGCCGCTCGATGTGCCAGGAAAGCGGATAGACCTGAATGGCTTCATCTTGAAGCGTGTCCGTTGCGGCGTCGTAGCGGAAAGTGCGCTTGCCTCTGGTTGGCTGATCCATGATGCGCCAGATATCACCATTTTCCGGACCTTCCAAAATCAAATCGGGGCCGGGAGGAATATCCAAAAGTTTTGCGCGGTCGGCGTCCGTCGGCCGTGTTGCATCCATGATTGCCCACATCGAGCTATCGGCCATTCCCAAACGCCAGATTGCCGTGCCGCCAACATTCTTGCGCTCGGCGGCGCGCAGCTGGTTGTAAGCCGAAAGAGCGTCCGTGAACCAAACTTGATGCACCTGATTATCTTCGACGTAGGAATAATGTGGATTCAGCGAATCCGGATCGAATTGCACCTGCGCTTCAGATTCGACAGCGGTAAGAAAAGCCTGCTGAACGCTGACGGATTCGTGCGTCGTATGCCCTTTCGGTCCTTCCGTCCAGTCATAGCCATAGTTTGAGATGCCCATGATAATTTTTTCCGCGGGCACCACCTTCAAAACTTCGTCCATATTTTTCACGAACCAACTTTGTGAAGCGATCGGGCCGGGATCAGCGGTGTGCTCGTCGTAATTCATCAAGACGATGTCGTCAGCCGTCTTTCCGAAAAACGCGTAATCGTAATCGTTATCTGCAGCAGGCAACGCGACCACCAACTGAAGTCCCTGCGCGCCAAGAAGCGATTCCAGCTCGGCCGTGAATTCCTGATAGTGCGGCTGGCTCGATACGGGCACGTCTTCAAAATCCAGGCAAACGCCGACCTCATGAGTCAGTTGCACATAGTTCACGAGATTCGTTTCCAGTTTTTTGCGCGCGGCCGGATTCGCAAGCATCTTTACCAATTCCGCGGTCTGCCACGTGTCGTCATCGGGGTTGCCGTTATTCACCAGCGCCATCACGGAAAGTTCAATATTACTTGCCTGCATCCAGGTGTGAAGTTTATCGACGTTGGCGATGCGCGCTGCATCCTCGCCGGAAAGTCCGGCGTGCTGGTGCGATAAAGTATCCACCACGGAAAGCGAACCATCCGCGGTAAGGGCGTGCGCTTCGAGAGAGATAAGCCGATCCAGATCCTTGTAATGAAATTTCAAAGAAGCGAGCGAGCTGGCGTCATCGTCAATATAAAATGCCGAGCGTTCGGGATCATACTTGGCGGAAATCTCTCCAAGCGCTGTGGCGCGGTGCCGGCTGCTGACGGGCAAACGCGCCGGCGTTATTTTTTTCGCAGGCGCCGGAGGGGCGGGCACGGGACGGCGGCCGGAAATCGAGCTGCGCACAATCAGGTTGGGCAGCGAGACGAACCGGAAAATGCTGATGAAAAATGTGAGCAGCAGCACCGTCACGACGGCGCCGCCAATCTCCAGCGCGCGGCGAGTGAAAAACCATCGCCGGCGATTTTCATCATAGAATATGGGCTTGCGTTTATTCACGAAGTAGTTCCAAGCTATCCGCCCGGCGAAAAACTGTCAATCACCTATCGTACAGTCCTCACCAACTGTACAGATGATTGCAGGCGGGAAGAATATTCATCCGCGGCAGCCGGGCCAGAGACCTGAATTTTTCAAAGGAATTATACCGGCGCGCTTATGCGAAACGAATCCAAAAAACACGTTTCCTGGATTCCGCTGGCTGCCGCGCTGGGTGCGGGGCTGGCGCTACGGCTATTTTTCTTCTTCAAATACCCTTCCGGATCAGAAGACGGAACCCTTTACGAGTCGATGGGACATAACTGGTTCGCGCACGGAACCTATGGAATGGACGCGGTTGGCCGAATCGTTCCTTCCGACATCCGCACGCCGGGCTACCCGTTATTCACCGCTATCGTCCACTTACTTGGACGCGGCCAGATCCCTTTGCTGTTGGCTCAGATCGCCGTGGATTTGTGCACCTGCGTGCTGGCCGGAATGCTGGCGGGATTGCTCGCACCTGATTCGCCATCTGGAAAAACTCGGCGGCGCGTGATGATTGCGGCCGTGTGGCTGGCGGCGATGTGTCCATTCCTGGCCGACTATGCCGCGGTGAATCTTACCGAAGTGCTGACGACATTTTTTACGGCCATGGCGCTTGTGGCGTTGACGGCAGCCGCCATTGGAAACGAAACGCTCTCGTGGAATTTGTTGATGCGTGGCGCGGCTGAAAATGATTCCGCGGCCGAAAAAAGTTCCCCATTTCTGAAAAACAGTTGGTTTTTGGGCGGCGTGGCAATTGGCTGCGGAACCATGGTGCGTCCGGAATCGCCGCTGGTGCTTGTTGCGCTGGCGATTGTCCTTGTTTGGCGGTGGAGGCGCCACGCCGACTGGCCGAAATTATTTCGCGCGGGCGCGTTGACGGCCGTGGGCTTTGTGATTCCTTTAATTCCCTGGACAGCGCGCAATGCAATTTCGCTACACGAATTTCAGCCGCTCGCGCCGCAATATGCGCAAGGGCCGGGCGAATCCGTGCCGACGGGATATTACGCGTGGACAAATACCTGGCTGGTGCGGTATCGCGATGTGGATCCATTTATTTGGACGATGGGCGAACAGCCAGTCACACCCGAAGGTTTTCCGGCAATCGCATTTGATACGCCGGACGAACGAGTCCGCGCGTCCGCGCTGCTCGACCAATACAATAAGAAATGTTGCGAGTTCACTGACGAATGGAATGCGCAATTCACAGAACTGGCGCGCGAGCGCACTGCGCGCCATCCACTGCGAACCTACGTCACCGTTCCATTTCAGCGCGCGCTAACGATGTGGTTCACTCCGAGAGTGGAAATGATGGGATATAGCGGCGATTTGTGGCCAGTGCACCAGAGCTACGAAGATGATCCCGAAGGGTTTTACGCGACAGTACTGCTGGGAGCGATTGGAATTATTTATGTCGCGTTCGCAATCGGCGGAACGGCGAAAATTTTCTGGAAACATTTCACGACCGGACCGCAACTTTGGGGCGTGGCAATTCTGATTGCATTCTGCGTTGTGCGCACAGCATATCTGACGCGCGTTCAAACGCCTGAGCCCCGTTATGTGTTGGAATGTTTTCCGGTTATTTACGCGCTGGGTGGATTTTTGTGGGCGCGGCGCGCAGACTCATCCAACGCTTCAACCTAAAGACGCTAGCGTTCTTCCACCGGCTCCGGATGGATCGTGACGCGCGAAATCTGCGGAAATTTTTCTTTCACGCGATCTTCCAGCGCGCCAATCACGTCGTGCACGTCCGTAATGGGAAGATCGCCTGACATCGCGCAATGGCACGAAACCAAAATTCTGTGGCTCAACTGACGCACATGGACATCATGGCAATCGACCAGCTCATGATATTCGGCGGAAAGTGAGTTCACATATTTTTCCACAGCGCGGCTGAGGTCTTTCATTTCTTCGACGGTGCGAGCGCCGCGGGCAATTTCCGTTCCTAGCGGCTCGATGTGAATATTTACTTCCGCCGCGTGCTTGGCTAAGCCGCCCTGCGCACCCAGCGCCAATTCTCGAATTTCAGTTTCCAAATCGGTGGCCACGCGGTGGGCTTCGCGCAATGACAACCGTTCATCCACTTCAAGATGCAGCTCGACGAATAAACGGCCATCCAATTCCTGCGCCGTCAATTCGTGAATGGCCAGACCACGCCGCTGCGCGGCGGCGCGAATTGCGTCAAATAAATGTTCATTCGCGCGGGCGCGCGGCTCCATGTGAACCATCACGTCGGCGGGAAGAATTTCGCCGACTCGGCGCTCGACGGCGTCGCTTATTTCATGTACTTGCTCGAAACTTGCAGTGCGTGGCACGCTGATGGTGACGTCCACAAAATGGCGATTTCCGGCGCGGCGCAAACGCACGCGCTCGGCTCCCATCACGCCGTCAAGCGCTGAGACCGCCGCTGCAATTTGTTCCTGCAATCCGGGCGGAGCTGCGTCAACCAGTGATTCCAGCGTACGCATTCCGAGGCGCGAGCCAACCCAAATTACAAACGCCGCCACCAGCAGCGCGGCAATCGGGTCGGCATAGCGGAGCCACGGAATTCCGTAGCGCGTTCCGATGAGCGCTGCGCCCATGCCGAGCATTACGGTCAATGTGCTCCAGACGTCGGTGGAAAAATGAAGCGCGTCGGCTTCCAGCGCTTCGCTGGAATATTTCCGCGCAACCCGGCCGAGCGCGCGCGAGCGCACGACGTCCACACAAAGCGCAACGCCAAGAAGTCCGATCGCAAGAAAACTCGGACGGATTTGCACGTCCAGAAAAAACAAACGGCGAATCGCTTCATAAATAATGTAGACCGCGGTGACGAGCAATAGCGCCGTTTCCACGAACGCGGAAAAACTTTCAAACTTGGCGTGGCCGTAAGGATGGCGGGCGTCGGCGGGGCGATCGGAAACGCGCACGGAAAGATAGGTGATCAGCGCGGCCGTCAAATCCAGGCTGGAATGCAGCGCTTCAGAAAGCACACCCAAGCTGCCCGTGGCCACGACCAGAAAAATTTTCAGACACACCAGCACGACGGCCGAACCGACTGAAGCCAGCGCGGCCATTTTCTTTTCGTACGCGGGAATAGAGACGTCCATACGATGAAATACGCGTCCTAGACTAGCATGGAGGCGGGCGGAAACATTCTCTTCCGAAACACCGCCGCAAATTATATTTACGCACCGCCCGTTTACATCCTGCTTGCTATCCGTTTGGTAATCGTGCAAATTATGCGGACTTCAGGGAGGTCACCATGAAATTCACCCGCGTTTTACGTTGCGTGATTTTGATGTGCGGAGCTGCGTTTGCAGGAAGCACAATTGCCGCCCAAACATCCGCACCGGCCGCTGCGCCGGCGCCAAGTGATCCTCAGGCAATCTGGAACGCGTTGGCGAAACCCGCATTCGATCCGGGAAAAGTTATGACTGTAAATAATCTGGTGATCGAGCGGGACCGTATTCGTATCACGCTCGATAGCGGGATGCTGCATTTTACGCAGCCGGTGAATGGAATTGTGTTTGGCGCGGTGTTTCATGGCACAGGCCACATCCGGGTGACTGTGCCGAATCAATATGAATCGCAGCAGCTCGAACTTTTCATAAAGCAAGATGGATTGAATGCCGCGTTTGACGAGGCCGCATTCAGTTTCACGGACAAGACTTTTGAAGAAGTTTCGGCGAAAGTTCAGCCGGGCGGATCTTCACCAAATGATGGATTGTATGCGACGCGCATGCAGCAAAACGAAGATCTGGGCGCCGCATTTCTTCCGCGTCTATTCAAGAGTGTGATGGGAGCGGACCGCACGAAGAGTGCGCTGTTTCTTGCGGACGTGAAACTCGGGGAGCACGGTTGGATCGAAGCGCTGTATGACGCTTCGGAACCTGAGGAAATTAAAGTCGGCCGGTGGGTTGACGTAGGACAGGTGAAGCATTTTGATATTTGGACGAGTTTCCCGGCGCATGACGTGAGTGCGAGCGCCGCCTTCGATGTCCCACTGGCAAAAGCAGACTATGTGATTAAAAGCTATGACATGGACACGACCGTCACAAATAATTCGGAAATGACTTCCACAGCAAAGGTAAAGATCGAGACGCGATGGCCCGGCGAACGCGTTTTGCTTTTCGGCCTGGATTCCAACTTGCGTGTGGACAAAGTCACCGAATCGGATGGCCCACCATTATTTTTCGTTGAAGCGCACGAGTCAAAAGATCGGAACCAGTCTTACGGCGATTATGTGGTTGTTGTATTGCCCGCGCCGACCGAATCAGGTCAAACGCGAAATTTCACACTTCACTATGCCGGCAAGCGCGTGATTCGTCAGGTCGGGCCGGGCAATTACTTCGCGGAAAGCCTCGGTTGGTATCCTTCCAGGATTGGCAACTCGGAGGGCGACGAATTTGCGCTCCGCTATGACTACCACATGCGCTTTCGCTGCCCGAAACAAGATACGCTCGTCGCCACGGGAAACAAAGTGAGTGATACGGTCGACGGTAAAGACCGAATAACGGAATGGAAAAGCGATCTTCCTCTTGCGGTTGCAGGATTCGCATACGGCGATTACAAAGAAGTGATCACCAAGGTCGGCGATATCGAAGTACAGGTCTTTGCCAACATTGAACCCGACGAGCAGATGGCGCAAATCCAGCGAATTGTGGAATCGCAGGGCGTGCAGGCCGCGGTGGGAAATCTTTCCGCTGTTGGAATGGCGCCGACAATCGCGCAGGAGATGGGGAACTCGATAAGGACATTCGAGAAATACTTCGGGCCGTACCCGTATAAACAGCTTGCTGTGACCAATATTCCCTTTGGGTATGGCCAGGGTTGGCCCGGGCTGATTTACCTTTCCATTTTTACTTTTATGGACAGCACCCAGATTCACACGCTATTCGGGCGTGTTGACCCTCGCCAAACCGAATTCTTTCGCGCCCACGAAACTTCTCACCAGTGGTGGGGACACCGGGTAGGTTGGAAGAGTTATCACGATCAGTGGATGTCCGAAGGATTTGCAACTTTTTCGGGCAATCTGTATACGCAGCTCCGCGATGG
>DASYNR010000193.1:0-11459 GCA_036008485.1 Candidatus Acidiferrales bacterium
TTTCCCATTTATTCAACGAAACGCTCCCGGTCGGTGTCTTCACGTCCGCGCCGCCGGCCATCAGAGTGATATCGCCTTCATTGCTTTTTCCGTCGCTGTGCACTGCCGCGCGGCTATTCTCTTTCATTGATGCGCGCGCATCCGCGAAAGAAACTCCCGCGGTCGATCGAGGCGAATCCCACGCGGGTGTCGTTAAATCCACCGCACCGGAACTGATGTGCACTGCGACGTTCGTGGATTTATCTTTCGCCACGGAATTTTCTTCCACCGTCACAAACGTATCCGCCTTCACCGTATACGTGGTGCCGTCAGGGAATGAAAGCCGCGCCAATCCGTCGCCGCCAGTGCGAATCAAATCACCTTTGTCCAAAGTGTTTCCGGGTTCCGCATTTGTCCACGTCACCGAATTCATTTTCTTAACTTGCACCGAACCATTCGAGCTTACAAATCGAACTTGTCCGGGTGTCAACGGTCCCGCATCGGCTTCGCTTCCCGCGAATTTCTGCTCGACGCGGCCGATCACTTTGTCCACGAACGCCGGATTCATCAAATAAATCACGCCGATTGCGAGCGCCAACGCGAGGACGCAATAAATCATCACCGTCTTGTAAGTGACGGCGGTCCAGTAAACCTCGACGCGATTCACTTTCTGCCGAGGCAGTTCGGGTTGTGAGCTTCCACGCATATTTAAGCCAAAATTTCAGGCCTGTTTGCAATCTAGCACAGCGGCCACAGCGGAGAAACAAACGCAAGAGCGGCAATTTCGGCAGCCGCAACACCCCGCAACCCATATCCGGTCACGAACGTTTCTTTACGATTCCCTTGGAGCCTCGCGCACGCATCTTCATGTATAATCAACAGCTCGCTCGGGATTAAGGGGACTCGTTGAATGCTTAGGTCAATGGAACGCAATAAGCTCGGCACGCGCATCGTGCTCGGTGTATTCGTCGGAATGATCGGCGTTGGAATGCTGATGTATCTTGTGCCCGGCGGCGCCGGCACGAGCGCCACTGGCGTTGACGTGGTCGCAACCGTGGACGGCGAGCCCGTCACGCGCACCGCCGTACAGGCGCAGCTTCAGAAGCTGCAGGCCGGCCAGCAAATTCCCGCCGCGCTTGCGCCACTTTATGCGCAACAAATTATCGAGCAGCTCGTGTTTGAAAAAGAGCTGGAAGTTGAAGCCGCGCGCCTGGGTGTCGTTGTCTCCGATTCCGAGCTTGCTGATCGCATCAAGCTGCTGCTCCCCTCAGCTTTTCAGAACGGACAGCTTGTGCAACGCGCGGACTATGAAGCGCAGGTCGGACAGCGTTTCCAAATGGGCGTCGAAGAATTTGAAGAATTGGTGCGCCAAAGTTTAGTGCAGGAAAAAGTTGGCGCGCTGGTTTCCGCGGGCGTCACCGTTTCACCGGACGAGATTGCCGCTGAATTCCGCCGCAAGAATGAAAAAATTAAAATTGATTACGCCGTGATCCATCCGGACGCGCTCGAATCTCAGGTGCAGGTTACCGACGCGGATTTGAGCGCCTATTACGATAAGAACAAAACGAAATACAACGTGCCCGAGCAGCGCGTGGTTCGCTATATCTCAATCGAGCCAGAACAACTCGCCGCCAAAATAAATATTTCGCAGGCTGAATTAGAGGCCGTCTACAACCAGCATTTGGACTCATTCAAAGTTCCGGAGCGCGTCCAAATTTCGCAAATACTTTTCAAGACCATCGGAAAAACAGACGCCGAAATGGCTGAACTCCGCAAGAAAGCCGCCGATGTTGACGCTCAGGCAAAAAAGGGCGCGAAGTTTGACGATCTCGCCAAGAAATATTCCGAAGATCCTTCTACTAAGGACAAGGGCGGAGACACTGGCTGGATTGTTCGCGGACAGGCTATGCCCGAACTGGAAAAGGCCGCGTTCAGCGTTCCTAAAGGCGAAGTATCGGATGTAATTCAAACTCAAATCGGACTGTACATTATTAAAGTTACGGACAAGGAGCAGGCGCACACCAAGACGCTTGCCGAAGTGATGCCCATTCTTCAGGGCGCGCTCGCCAAACAGAAGGCCGACGCCATGGCTGAAGACCTTGCGCAAAAAATTGGCGATCAATTGCGCCAAACCGCGAAGCCTTCGCTTGATGCGATCGCCAAACAATTTGATTTGACGGTGGCTGAAACTCAGCCGATCGGCGTCACAGATTCTGCGCCGGAACTCGGGAACGCGCCGGACATCAAGCAAACAGTTTTCCGGCTTCGCATGGGCGATGTAAGCCAGCCCGAGCGTACCGACCGCGGATATATTGTTCTGGCTGTGAAAAATATTACGCCGGCGCATCAAGGCACACTCGCCGAAATGCACGATAAAATTGTCGCCGACTATCGTCACGAGAAAGCCGTGGATATGGCGCGCCAGCGCGCAGCGGACCTGGCCAAGCGCTCGCAAGGTGGCGAGGATTTCGCGAAGGCTGCGAAATCTCTGGGACTGGATATGAAGACCAGCGACGAAGTGGCGCGGGACGGATCCATCACCGGCGCTGGCACCATTAAGCAATATCCATCCGCATTCAGCTTGCCGGTCGGCAAAACTGGCGATCCCGTTTTCCTCGGGTCAGACTGGGTCGTCTACCGCGTCGCCGATCATCAGCAGCCGAATCAGGCCGATTTCGATAAGCAGAAGAAGGACATCGAAACGCAGCTGCTCGAGGCCAAGCGCCAGCTCGCGTTCGAGAGTTTCAAGTCCGCCCTCGAAGCCCAAATGAAGAAAGAGAACAAGCTGAATTACAACGCGGAAGCGATGAAACAGCTTACACGGCCATCTTAAACTATCTGCAAGCTACTGAATATAAACGACTTATAAGGCGTTTTTCACGTTGTCCGAATTCCGTCTCCGCGATAGAATTGTGTCTGGTTCGTAGCACTCGTCCCGCAGCCCGCGGACCTGATTCATCAGTACGAATCCTTCCTTATTACATATTCATCTGAATGGGTGATGACCATGCGATACGGAACCAATTCGGCAAGCGCCACTTCCTCAAGATCGGGTTCGTTTCTGGCCGAGCGAAGCCCACGCAAGGATGCTCGTACGTTTGCGTCCGCGACAAAGCGCGCCTCAAAACCCACGCTGGCTCCGCCCAAACGGCTCGCCGCCACGCGCCGGCCGAATAGCCAGTCCAACCAATATCGCTGCAGCGTCGAAAGAAATCAGGCAGGGAAGTTTGGCGGAAGAATTCGCGCGCACTTCGCGCGGCAGGATTGGGACTTGAATGTTTTTTTCGTGGCGGCTTCGCTTCCGCGTGCCGTGCAAAAACTGGAACAGACTTTGCGTTTTCTGCAATTGAATGAAGAACGCTTGTGGTTCTGGGGAGTGGATCGCAGCGACGATCCGAATTTTGCGGCGGAATTACTTAGCGAAGCGGGACTAAAGTTAGATCAGCGCGCGGAATTTCCGCGCCGTTCCACATTAATCGCGATCGCCCCTGACCGCGATTTGCTGGCCGATACGCTCGCACTAATTCGACGGGAATTTGGAAAGTTGAACAGTAACGTCCGCGCTGGCAGTGATTAACTTCCGAAGAAATTACTCCTCGCGCAGCATTACTTCGCCCATGCCGATTCGTTGCTCATTCAAGAACACGCGGTATTTGTAGATCCCCGGATTCGTTCCCGGTTTCGGTGGACCGCTCAGCAATCGCGCTCCGGCAGGCGCCTGAAAAACATTCGACCCGAACGGGCAGCGATGCGGATCGAATTCCACTTTCAAATTGCCCGCCGCGCAACTCCATTCCACCTGATCGCGCGGGCCGATCGCAATCGCTTCCGGGATCATTCCAATTAAAACGAGTTTTTCCGCCATCGTCTATTTGCCTGCAATCTTTCTGAGCGGGAGATTTACTGCGAGCCGTTACGTTAACACACTGCCCTATGAATTACACGCCGACGAGGCTTTCGCGAACTAGCCGTGTTCGATGCGCGCCTTGATATCCGAATACGCTGCTTCAATCAGCTTGCTTAGCGCCGCAGCGTTCGTGGCCGTTCCCGATGTGAGCTTCACATGACGCATAAACTTGCCGTTGCCTTGCAACAAGTGAGCCGGATCCAGCAGCGCTGCGCCCTGAAAGAAACCCACGTTCACATGCGAAGTAAATACGTTGACGTACCCGAAGGGCGCATCTCCTAAACATGCAACCGGGCAGCCGTCATGCAAGAGCTCGCGGACTTCGTCCCCGCATTTTCGCATCACTTCAAACCAATGATGCGCGATGGCGCCCAATTCACCGGCATGTTCTTTAAACCACGCGTCAATGGCGGGATCGCGTCCCAAAGCGCCGTTGAATCGCAGCAATTCCGTTCGCATCGGAGATATTGTTGCTACTTCAGCCCTTCAACTGCCGCAACAATATGCCGCGCGGAAATTCCGAACTTATCAATAAGCTCATCAGGTTTGCCCGAATGCGGCACACGATCCACTGCCAACCGCTTCACAGCAATTGGCCACGCGCCCGCATCGCCGAGCGCGGAAATCACCGCTTCGCCGACTCCACCTTCGTGATAATGATCCTCCACCGTCACAAGTTTCCCTTTGCCCGCGCGAATTTCTGCGCCCAACTTCGCGCCATCCAGTGGCTTCACGCAATAAAGATCCACAATGCGTACAGCCACGCCTTTCGCTTTTAGTTGCTCGTAAGCCTTCAGTGCTTCGTGCACGGTAATTCCCGCCGCAACAATCGTCGCCGCATCATTTTCACTTTGCTTCAAAACTTTAAATCCCGGCACAGGAAATTCTTCGCTCAACGAATACAAAATCACCGTCTTTGGCCGCGAAGTGCGAACGTAGCTGATGCCCGGTGTCCGCGCGGCAATTTCCGTCAGTCGTTCCGCCGAAACCGCATCCGACGGATAAAATACTGTCGCTCCCGGAATCGCGCGGAACATCGCCAAATCTTCCAATCCCATTTGCGAAGGCCCGTCTTCTCCAATGCTCACTCCGCAATGCGAACCGCACAATTTAATTGAGCTACGGCTCACCGCCGCCATGCGCACTTGGTCGTATGCCCGCGAAAGGAAGCACGCGAACGTCGCCGCGAACGGCACGTATCCTTGCGCCGCCAATCCCACGGAGAGCGCCACCATATTTTGTTCGGCGATGTATCCCTCAATTAATTTGTCCGGCGATACTTTTTCAATTCCATCCGAGAATGTGGAGTTTTTCACGTCGCCATCCACTGCCAGAACTTTCGGATTCACCGTCGCCAGTTTACGCAGAGCAATTCCATAAGCTTCGCGCGTCGCAACCAAATCTCCGGTTTTGTAATCCGGCGCGGCAGGCGCGGGAAAATCCGGCGGCACAGGAAGCGATTTGCGCGCATAAGATTTCCCGTCGTCCGGAATAATCGGAGGAATTGTGCCCAACTCCGCCAACGCTTTTTCCAACTGTTCCGCGTTGAGCGGCTTGCCGTGCCATCCGTCCTTGTCATTCAAGAAACTGACGCCATGTCCTTTATATGTAAGCGCCATAATCGCGCTCGGTTTATCCGTCACGGCTTTCGCGCGATCCAGCGCTGCCATCACCGCCGCCGCGTCATGGCCGTCCACAATTTCCGCGTTCCATCCTTCGGATTCAAATTTGCGCCGGTAAACTTCCATATCATGCAGATACATCGTCCGCTGACTTTGTCCCAGCGCATTCACGTCGCCAATCGCCACCAAATTTGTAATTCCGGCGTGGGCCGCGAACGCCGCCGCTTCCCACACATTTCCTTCGGCCATTTCGCCGTCGCCCATCAACACATAGACCCTTGCCGACGATCCCGACCGTTTTGCGCCCAGCGCCAGTCCCGCGCCAACGCTCAATCCCTGTCCCAGCGATCCTGTCGCGGCATCCACGCCCGGAATCAACGGCGTCGGATGTCCTTCCAATTCGCTGTTCAGCGTGCGCAGCGTCATTAATCTTGAAACTGGAAACACTCCGGATTCCGCTAGTGCCGCATACAAAACCGGCGCCGCATGCCCCTTCGACAAAACAAATCGATCGCCGCCAATCGCATTCGGATTCGCGGGATCAAATTTCATCGCGTGAAAAAATGTCGCGGCCACAAGCTCCGCGGCTGAAAGGCAGGAAGTCGGATGTCCCGACCCAGCCGCCGTGGTAGCGCGCAACGAATGAATGCGTAGCAGCCGTGCTTTTTCCTGAATGTATTTTACGTCGTCGCTTTGCAGGGAAACTTTTGCCGTAGCGCTCATTCCGAATTCCTCCGGAGTATTATTCTAAAACCCATTCTACATCGAAACGCAGATTTGCAATCTCGCGGCTGTGAAATTCCAAGCGCACCTTCCGGTAGGGGCGGGTCTGCGACCCGCCCGCTTCCAATTCAAATTCGTTTCATCTGTCTCGTTCATTCTCGAAATCGCGCTGGCATCCTTCTCCTCCTACTCCCTGTAGTTTCTGCACGATAAATCCTAGCGAAATCTCCACTTCCGCGATACAGTCTGCTTCCGTCGTCCAACTGCACTCACTTTTTTGAAATGACAGCACCACGAGCATTTTGCTCAGGAGGAAGTCCGCATATGAAACGCAGTCGTTCGCGAAATTCTTTGGCGAATTACCGGCGCGTCTGGCCGGGTCTTGTATTAATGATGGTTATTTCCACGGTTCTCGTTGGTGGCCTGCTGGCTCAGGGCGTGCAGAATCAGGGCGGCATGATGCAAGCGCAAGCACCCGCGCGCGTCACTCCGAACTGGGAACTTTCCGAGCGCTGGTCGCCCGCAAAAATCGGCAAGCTACTCTTTGACACCAGCGTCACCCCGCACTGGTTCGATCAGTCCGATCGTTTCTGGTACAGCTACGAAACCACCGACGGCACGCGCTACTGGATCATGGATCCGGTGAAGAAATCGAAGACGCCTCTCTTCGATAACGCCAAAGTTGCTATGCAACTGACGCTGCTCACCGGTCTTCCGTATGACGCGCAACATCTCGCTATTCGCAATTTGAAGCTCGTGAAGAATGACACAGCGCTAACTTTCGACGTGCAAGTCTCGAAGGACGCCGTAATTCCCAACGAAGAAAAGAAAGAAGAAACGAAAACTGACGACACAAATCAGGAAGAAAACCAAACTCAAGTTCAACAAGGCGGCCGAGGCGGTGGCCGTGGACGCGGTGGCGCAGCAGCCGGTGCCGCAGCAACTCCGCCGGAAAACACGCGCACAATTTATTTCGAGCTCGATATCGCAAGCGGAAAAGTTACTCGCTTGGATAAATTTGAAGCGCCGGCCATGCGTCCGCGCTGGGCATCCTCAATTTCGCCCGACGGCAAAACAGTTATTTTTGCTCGCGGATACAACCTCTTCATGATGGACCAGGCGAATTACAAGAAAGCGCAGAAGAATCCGGGCGACGCCACGGTTGTTGAAACGCAGCTCACCACCGACGGTGTGGAACATTACAGCTACGCACGCGTTCTGTTGGACGAAGAATTGCAAATGCTCAAGCGCGATCAGCGTAATGACAAGAACAAAGAAGGGCCGCGCACTCCTTCTATCGGCGTTCAATGGTCGAAGGACTCCAAGAAATTCAGCACCAGTCGTGCAGACGAGCGCAAGGTTGCCGATCTGTGGGTCATCCACACGCTCGCTAATCCGCGCCCAACTTTGGAAACATATCGTTACGCCATGCCCGGCGAAGAAAACGTTCCGCAGTTTGACGTCTACGTTTTCGACGTCGCCGCCAAAGCGCGCGTAACCATTGAAGCCGCCGCATTTAAGGATCAAACCGTGCAGGTCGCAACCGATCGCATCACCAACAAAATGCGCGAGCAGCAACAGGAAAATACCGGCGTCGGAGTTGGCGGGGGAGGCGGAATGTTCGGCGGCGTCACGCAAGTTTGGCTTGCCGACACTTCCGACAAACTTTATTTCGTCCGCACCAGCCGCGATCTTCATCGCGTGGATGTTTGCGTCGCCGATACCAGCACCGGCAAATCGAAAGTGCTGATCGCCGAACGCGCCAACGTCTTCATTGACGTAAAACAACTACGTCAAATCAATAACGGCGCGGAGCTTTTCTGGTGGGCGGAACGCGACGGCTGGGGCCACTACTATCTCTACGATGGCGACGGCAAACTGAAGAATCAAATCACTTCCGGCGAATATATGACCGACGCAATCGTTTCCATCGACGACAAAGCGCGCGTCCTCTATTTAACCGCGAACGGCAAAGAGCCAAACGAAGATCCGTACTACGATCATCTCTACCGCGTAAACTTCGACGGCTCCGGCATGAAACTTCTCACGCCCGGAAATTTCTCGCACGCAGCCGCCGCTCCCGACGACGGAAAATTCTTCATCGACACATTTTCCCGCGTGGATACTGCTCCAAAGACGGTTCTGCTCGATCAGCAGGGCGCGCCGATTGCTGACGTCGAAACGACGGACGTTCGTCGTTTACTCGAAGCGGGCTACAAGTATCCAGAACCGTTCCACGTGAAAGCCGATGACGGCATTACGGATATTTACGGCGTGATGTGGAAGCCGTTTGACTTCGATCCGAATAAAAAATATCCACTCGTGGAATATGTTTATCCCGGTCCACAAACGGAAAGCGTGGACAAAACATTCACTCCGCGCAGCAGCAACACGGCGCTTGCAAATGTCGGCATCATCGTGATCGAAGTTGGCAACCGCGGAGGCAATCCGAATCGCAATTTGTGGTACGAAACTTTCGGCTACAACAACCTTCGCGATTACGGCCTTGCCGATAAGAAAGCCGCAGCCGAACAGCTCGCCGAGCAGCATCCTTATATTGATATCAACCGCGTCGGAATCTGGGGACACAGCGGTGGCGGATTTATGAGCGCCGCCGCGATTCTCGAATACCCGGATTTCTTCAAAGTGGCGTGGTCTGAATCCGGCAATCACGAAAATAATGTCTACAACAAATATTGGAGCGAAAAATATCACGGCGTGAAGGAAGAAACGGAAAAAGACGGCACCGTAAAATTCCTTTACAACATTGATAAAAACTCCGAGCTCGCGAAAAATTTAAAAGGCCACTTGATGCTCACCACCGGCGATATGGATAATAACGTCCACATGGCAAACACCATGCGGCTCGCCGATGCGCTCATCCGTGCCGGCAAGCGTTTCGATATGTTTGTCCTGCCCGGCCAGCGCCACGGTTACACCACCGATGGTGACTACATCAATTTTGCCCGCATCAATTATTTCAGCCGCTGGTTGCTCGGCTCCTCGCAGGATGGTCCTGACGTGATCGAGGTTCAGCGCGAACGCGCCAACACCGGCGACACAGCAGGCCGCGGCGGCCGCGGTGGAACAGGCACAACGCCACCGCCACCTCCGCCCGACGGCGATCAATGCTGCAATCGTCGCTAACTCCAAACTTAACGCAGCCGGAAGAATTTCGATTCTTCCGGCTGCTTTTTTATCACTGGAATTTTGCATGGAGATAAATAAAAAGCGCTCGGATGCTTATGCTTGGGCACCGCGAGCTGTATTAATTGATCTCGGAGGAATCGGCGCCTGGGCAGGCTTTTACGGATTTTTTCATGGCTAGTTGTGGTACGGCGGATCCAACGCTCAAACTGGAACAGTTGGTACGGGCGCCACTCTCTATTTAGGATTTCTTGGTCTGATTTTTTTGATTGTTGGAATTATTCGGCCGATTAAGCCGAAAAAATAATCTGGCACGCTGGCTGACGGCTCAGCGATCTAGCCGTGCCGCTCCCGCCGCACAATCGCATGTACATCAACCTGCGCGCGCAATCTATAAAGAATCGCCTTCCATCCAAAAACACTGCGATTCCAATACACATACATCGGATTTGCGCGAAATAACCGCGCGCGAGAGACACGCGTAAACCAATCTACGCCTCGCTGGAAATGTCTGGCGTCTCCGAAATCAAATGCTCCCTGCTTTCGCTCCGGCTCCATCATCCAGTCCAAAGATTCACGCATCATCTGGACATACTCTTCCAGTTCAGGATCATTCGGCCCAATTCCGCACGCCCGCTGCACAACTTCCGGTACAAGTGATTCATCTTCGTACGCCATCTTCTCAGCCAATCGCACAAGCTCGCGTTCTTCCGGCCCGTAATGCTGCACGCATCCAAAGTCGATTAGTCCCAGCCTTCCGTCATTCAGGAAAATATAGTTGCCAGGATGTGGATCGCCGTAGGTCATGAACGCAAAGTACATACGCATCCACGCAGCGTATATTTTGGTCCCGAAAGCATTCCGCGACTCCTGCGTTGGGTTTGTCGCTAGATATGCGGTCAGATGCACGCCGGGAATATATTCGGTCGTCAGCACGCGCTTCCCGGAATACTTGGAATATACTCGCGGTGCAACAATTCCGTCCTCGGCGCGAAACAGAGCTCTGGCTTGGCGCTGCGATTCCGCTTCCTGAAGATAATCCACTTCCTGATTTAACATCCGCCGAACTTCCTCAAACTGCGCCTTCATCGATTCCCAATCTTTGCCGAGCCGTAAGGGGATCAGAAGCGCCGAAAGATTCCGAAAATCAGCGTCAATGGTTCGCGCGATTCCCGGATATTGAATTTTCACCGCTACCGCCTCGCCGGATTTCAGCCGTGCGCGGTGAACTTGCCCGAGTGACGCCGCAGCGAATGCTTGTTTCTCGAAATTCAGGAACATCTCCTCCGGCTCTTTGCCAAACTCATTGCGCACCACTTCACGAATCAGCGAATAGTGCATCGGGGGCGCATCGAAATGCAGGCGGTCCAAGGTTTCCGCCACTTGATCCGGAAGCACATCGGGGATATTTCCCGCCAACTGGCCGAGTTTCATCATCATCCCGCGCAAATAGCCCAGCCGGTGAAACGTCTTCAGCCCCACCCGCAAATTCGTTTCCATCAACTGTCGTTGCGCAGTGTCCGCCCCGACGAACCACTTCCGCACCCATAACGCCAGATAGGCCAGCGCGATTTGCGCGGAAAGCTCCGACACCGTCCACATCCGGTGCAGCGATCCGACCGGTGCCGGCCGCTCTGCCAGATCGGCAAGTATTCGTCGCAGTCGTTCTTGCGCCCATTCAGGATTCGCCGCTGCCGAAGCATCGTCGTCGGGAAGCGCAGCAAGCAATTCACTCAGATTGACGGCCATAAATTCCCCTTTCGTGATCAATTCACAATGAAGCAACGAATAATTTCAACGACTGATCCAGCAGCGCCAGCGAATCTTCTTGCCCCGGCGAGTCATCCGCCGCCCAATAAGCAAATACCCCCATGTATAAAGTCCAATAGAGCTGCACCGTGACCGATGGCAAAGCAGAAGGGAATCCATGCGAGATTAGAATCGAATGCATCAACTCCAAATGATCCACGCGAATCGCGTCGCCGGGGCTGTCCACAGTTTGGCGCGCGAGCGGACTGAAAATCGTCTCCGCAGCGGGTCCAAGAAAATTGTGATACTCCCGCAGGCTGCGAAGGCCCGAC
>DASYNR010000194.1:0-6608 GCA_036008485.1 Candidatus Acidiferrales bacterium
ATTTCGTTGTTGGCCGGGCTGCTTGCTACCGCACTCGCACTTTCCGTTGGGTTGCTGATTGGCTCGCTCGCGGGATTTTTCGGTGGTTGGACGGACGACGTCCTGATGCGCGCCGCTGAATTATTTCTCGCTCTTCCGTGGCTCTATTTGCTTTTCGCGATTCGCGCATTTCTTCCGCTTGCGGTCAGGCCTTTGCAGGCATTCTTTTTAGTCGTCATTCTTATTGGCACGGTCGGATGGGCGCGCCCGGCTCGTCTGATTCGCGGCGTGGTATTGAGTGCGAAGGAACGCGATTATGTTCGCGCGGCGCGCGGATTCGGCGCGTCGAACATTTATTTATTGCGCCGGCACATTCTGCCGCAAACCTGGAGCGTCGTGCTGACGCAGGCTGCAATTCTCGTGCCACAGTATGTGCTCGCTGAAGTCACGCTTTCTTTTCTTGGCCTTGGAGTTCCAGAACCCGCGCCAAGCTGGGGAAATATTCTTTCCAGCCTGCAGCAATATAGTGTGCTCTCTTCATACTGGTGGATGTTCCTGCCAAGTGTAGCAATAGTTTGTTTCTTCTTCGGATACCTGGCCCTCGCGAGTGCGTTGCAGGACGCCGCAGACAAGTCGAAACTGTAAACGGATACGTAGGCCCCTTCGTGAACGCATTGATAAGAAGTTCGCCGAGATATCTTGGGAAAACTCTGCTCGCCGCGGCGATTATTCTCGGGGCGTGGATAGCCGCATTTATATCGCTGCCTCTTCAATCGCAATCCCGCATCACTCAATCGGAGGAATTTCTTTCGATCCCCGGCGAAATCGGCCACGCCGGCGGACGTCTGGTCGTTTCGCTCCGCGCGGAACCGAAGACTTTGAATCCGTTGATCGCCGGCGACGCACCCTCTCGTCAAGCCATTGGAGCAATGCAAGCCGATCTGATTCACATCAATCGCGCCACACAGCTTACCGAACCGGCGATTGCAAAATCCTGGACAGTTTCAAGCGATGGTTTGCACTACACAATTAAATTGCGTCAGGGAATTCGCTTCTCCGATGGACATCCGCTCGACGCCGACGACATTCTTTTTAGCTTTCAACTTTATCTCGACGAAAGTGTCCACGCTCCGCAGCGTGATTTGCTCATCGTCGGAGGAAAACCAATAATTTTTCGCAAAATCAACTCCCAAACAATTGCATTTGATCTCGCGAAACCATACGGCGCGCAAGAAAGATTGTTTGATGGTATAGCGATTTTGCCGAAGCATCTTCTCGAACAACCTTACAAACAGGGGAAGCTTGATCAAGAATGGCCGCTCTCTGTTGCGGCCGCGCAAATTGCCGGTCTCGGTCCGTATCGTCTGAAGGAATATGTTGCCGGTCAGCGGCTCGTCCTTGAGCGTAATCCCTATTATTGGAAGACAGATGCCAAGAACGCGCGCCTGCCGTATCTCGATGAACTTGTTTTCCTTTTTGTTCCCAGCGCGGACGCGGAAGTAATCCGCTTTCAAGCGGGCGAGACTGACATCATCGGCATCAGCCGCGTTGCCGCGGATAGTTTTTCCGCGCTTTCACGCCAATCGCACGGTTACACAATGGCAGACGCCGGCCCCGGCCTGGAATACAATTTTCTTTTTTTCAATTTGAATGATCTCGGCGCAAAAGCTTCGCCCGAAATGGCGCGCAAACAGAAATGGTTTGCGAACGTGAAATTCCGTCAGGCAGTTTCGCTCGCGATTGACCGCCAAGCAATCGTGCGTCTGGTGTATCAGGGCCGCGGAGCGCCACTCTGGGGTCCCGTCACGCCCGGAAACAATCGCTGGCAAAATACTTCGCTCGGTAATCCCGCGCGATCTGTCGAAGCAGCGCGCACTCTTCTTAGCGGTGCCGGATTCAATTGGAAAAAAGATTCCGGCGGTGAATCGTCGCTCGTGGATTCATCCGGCGCGCCCGTTGAATTCTCAATTGTCACCAGCTCGTCCAACGCTGATCGCATAAAGATGGCCACGTTAATTCAGGACGATCTGAAACAGCTGGGAATGCATGTGCAAGTTGTGCCGCTTGAGTTCCGCTCGCTTCTCGATCGCGTGCTGCAATCGAAAGAATACGATGCGTGCGTGCTCGGCGTAGCGAACTATGACGCCGATCCAAATTCCGACATCAACGTTTGGCTTTCGAGTGGCGGGTCTCATTTCTGGAATCTTGGCCAGCCAAAACCATCAACTCCATGGGAAGCGGAAATCGATCAGCTCATGGAAAAGCAGCTCAGTTCGCGGACGTACGACGAACGCAAACATTCCTACGATCGCATTCAGGAAGTTATTCGAGAAAATCAGCCCCTGATTTTTCTCGCCAGCCCTGACATTCTTGCCGGCGCAAAAAACACGATTGGAAATTTTCATCCTGCAATTCTTGAGCCTTACGTTCTCTGGAATGTTGAGCAACTTTACTTGCGCACTTCTTCCGGGAACGCCCGGCCATGAGCCCGGTACTTACCCTTGCACGAAAAGCGCCGGCGAAATGGACCGATACGCGGCTCGTGAAAGAATGCCTCGCGGGAAATGAAGAAGCATGGTCGGCGCTTATCGATAAATACAAAGCGCTCATTTATTCAATACCCGTCAAATATCAAATGCCGCCGCAGGAAGCGGCCGACGTGTTTCAGGCTGTCTGCATGGAGCTGTTATCCCGCCTGCCGGGTTTGCGCGAACCAAAAGCGCTTCCTGCGTGGCTGATTCAAGTGACGCATCATCAATGCTTCCGCTGGAAACGCCAGCAACAGCGCGTTGTGAGAAGTGATAGCGAAACCGGAATACTCGAACCAGAAATTCCTCCAATAGCGGAATCCCTGATTCGGCAAACGCAAGAAGAACAAATTCTTCGCGAAGCGATTTCAGAACTCGCGCCGCAATGTCAGAAGCTGGTTGCCGCGCTTTTCTTTGAATCACCGGCGCGGCCGTACGCAGATATCGCCGCGGAATTGGGACTCGCCGTGGGTTCCATCGGCTTCACGCGCCAAAAATGCATTGAGCGCCTTCGCAAAAGTTTGAAGAAAATGGGGTTCGAGTGAGCGTCACCGAAAATAAATTGATCCCGGGCGAAGAATATTTCCCGGAGCTCGCGAAGCTCGCAGATTCTCCAAGTCGAAAAGAATTTCTGCGAGAACACGAGACTCTCCTGAGTCCGGAAGTAGTCGTTCGGCTCACCGAGGTCGTCGTGCGCAGAATTCGCGTCGATGCCGCGGAATCTTTCCATCTCGCCGAAGCGGCCATTGAAATCGCGCAACTGTTGAACGACGAAGAATCTCTCGCGCTCGGCCTACGTGCGAAAGCGAATGCGCTCTACGCCTCTGGTGATAACCGCGCCGCCGCGGAACATCACGAGCGCGCCTTCAGTCTGTTTGAAAAATTGGAAAAGTGGAATGAGGCAGCAAGAACTCTCAGCGCGTCCATACAGCCGCTGATTTTACTCGGCGAATATATCCGCGCATTCACCGCCTCAGAACGCGCCCGCGATATCTTCACGCGGTTGGATCTTCCGTGGAGGCTGGCGCGCCTGGAAATAAATGTCGGCAATATTTTCCACCGCCAGGATCGATTTACAGAAGCAATCACATACTACGAACGCGCCTACGAAGGCCTGCTTCTTCATCAAGACGCCGAAGCAATGGCCGTTGTGTTGGGAAATATGGCCACGTGCCTGATTAGCCTGAATGATTTTCCGCGCGCGCTGAAGTACCACGAGGAAGCCAGAAAAGTTGCCGAAGAAAATGCCATGCCACTTCTGGTGGCGCAGACGGATTACAACATCGCGTGGCTTTATTATTTGCGCGGGGAATACAGCCGCGCCATCGAAATCCTTTATGCTACCCGCGCCTCGTGCGAAGCCAGCGGCGATCACTATCACGAAGCGCTTTGCTACATGGATCTTTCCGAAATTTATCTGGAACTGAATCTAAGCGAAGAAGCCCGCGAAACCGCGATGCAGGGCTTTCAGCGATTCCAGAAACTCGGCCTAGCTTACGAATCCGCGAAAACGCTGGCCAACGAAGCAATGGCGCTTGGCCAGCAGAACAAAACTTTACCGGCGCTGGAACAATTTGCAAAAGCGCGCGAAATGTTTGCGCAAGAAAAAAATCTCGTATGGCCGTGGCTGTTGGATTTATATCAGGCGCTGCTGCTTTTCCAGGAGGGCCGTCATTTTGAAGCACGTCGCTTGTGCATTGCGGCAGCAAAGTTTTTCGACGATTCGGTGCTCGCGGGAAAGGCAGTGTTGTCCCACCTGCTTCTCGCTCGCATCGCTTACCAGATGAAAGAACCGGAAGAAGCGCAACGCGAAACTGATATCGCTCTCAAAAAGTTGGCCGGCCTACAAGCTCCCGTGCTGACGCACCAAACTTATTTTCAACTCGGGCAAATCGCGCAAGCACAGCGAAATTCAAAAGCCGCCTACGCCGCTTTTCTGGAAGCTCGCAACGCGCTGGAAATGCTGCGCAGCAGATTGCAGGGCGCGGAGCTGAAAATTTCATTCGTGAAGGATCGCCTTCAAGTCTACGAAGAACTCGTCGAGCTTTGCCTGCGAAATGAAGTGGGTGGCGATCCCGCGCGCGAAGCGCTCGGCTATATCGAGTCGGCGAAATCGCGCAGCGTGATCGAAATGATTTTCCCCAGCAGTCAGACGGCCCCCTCAAGTAATTCCGCGAAAAGCGGATTGGTCCGCCGCATTCTCGATCTGCGCGAAGAATTGAACTGGTATTACCATCGCATCGAACTCGAACAACTCCGTCCCGAAGAGCGTTCACGCGAACGCATCGAAGATTTGCAGAAGCAAGCGCAGGCGCATGAAAGTGAGTTGCTTCGCACGCTGCGTGAAGTCCCCGCCAGCCATCAGGAATCGGATGTTGCGCAGGCCGCTGCGCCAAAATCAATTGAAGATATTCAATCCAGCCTCGCTGAGGACGTGACGCTCATCGAATATTATTCGGTCGGCGAAAAAGTTGTAGCCGCCGTCGTCACGCGAAATGATATTCAAATTGTTCCGCTCACAATCATCGCGCGAATGACGGGCTTTCTTGAGCTGCTGCGTTTTCAACTCGCGAAATTCCGATTGGGCGGCGATTATCCCCAGCGATTTGCTGAACCATTACTGCGAGCCACTCACGGCCATCTTGAATCTTTATACAAAGAGCTGATTGCGCCATTGCGCCCACTGCTGAAAGGCCGTCACCTCGTGATCGTTCCGCACGGACAACTTCATTTTCTGCCGTTCCACGCGTTGCGCAACGGTGAAGAATATCTCGGTGACGCATTCACAATTTCCTACGCCCCCAGCGCGACAGTCTTCGCGCTATGCCAGTCCAAGCCGCGAAGTGAAAAAAAGTCCACGCTCATTCTCGGCGTTCCCGACCAGCGCGCTCCGCAAATTTTGTCCGAAGTGCAATCCGTAGCCGGAATTCTTCCGTCACCTGAACTTTTCATTGGAGATCGCGCCACAGGAAAAGTGTTGCGCGAGCGCGGGCCCGAATGCGGCCTCCTTCACATCGCAACCCACGGCGTTTATCGACAGGACAATCCGGTTTTCTCGGGCGTCCGTCTCGGTGACGGTTATTTAAATTTGTATGACCTCTACCAATTAAAATTAGGTGCGTCGCTCGTCACGCTCAGCGGCTGCGCCACCGGCATGAATGTTGTCGCAGCCGGAGACGAACTGATCGGACTCCAGCGTGGGCTCTTCGCGGCAGGCGCCTCCACATTAATGTTATCTCTCTGGGACGTTCACGACCGCAGCACCGCCGAACTCATGCGTCTCTTCTACTCAAATTACGTCCAAACTGGCAGCGCAGCCAATTCGCTCCAAATCGCCACGCAAGAGCTTCGGAAGCAATACCCGCATCCCTATTTCTGGGCGCCGTTCGTATTAGTCGGCCAACTGATTGATTCTAAAGCACTTATTTAATTTACACCTACCTATACTTTTCAGCGCCCTCAAGCCCCTTATCCATGTATGCCGAAGTCTACTCACTATCGCGCTCAAGGACTACCGAACGCCGGCGAAGCGTCGGCTGTCTCCAAAATGTCGTCTGGGGGAATCATGAAGCATCTGTCTGAGGAAGACGCTGTCAATTTCGTGAACGACGTGATGTCGGCGGAAGGGAAGATCAAAACTCAGAGGCATCTTGAATCTGGCTGCAAACGCTGCGTTGAGGCTGTAGCAATCTGGCAGCGCGTGCGGGAGGCAAGTTCGGTGGAGGCCGAATTCCAACCGCCCGCAGGCGTGGTGCGAATTGCAAAGGCCGCGTTTGCAGCTACCGGGCTTGAAAAGGTCCGTAGTGGACTTAAGCTGTTATTTGACAGTAGCTTACAGCCTGCTGCCGTAGGCGTTCGCTCGGTTTCAACTGACACGCGGCAGCTCCTGTACGGCATCGGACCCTATCTACTTGACCTTTATATCTCGGCCCGACCCGGCGGGAAGGCCATCTCCGTTACAGGTCAGCTGATGAACTCCAAGTTTCCTGAGCGGATCCTCAGCGCCGTGCCCATCGTCGTTGGAAACGGGTCAGGGAACATGGTCATGGCGACGACCAACAATTTCGGCGAATTTCAGAGCGAAGTGGAGTTTGGCGGAGA
>DASYNR010000195.1:0-6038 GCA_036008485.1 Candidatus Acidiferrales bacterium
GTGCTGGATTTGCTTGCAGGTTGGGGCGTGCCGATTTCGTTGCTGTCTGTGCGCGAGGCTGGCGGTGAACTTATCGGCGATGTAGCCGTGCGCCATGCGCCTGTAGAAGGTGGAGAAATCGCGGGAGATGAAGTTGCTCAACTGATTGATGAGTTGCCGATGCTTGCCGCGCTTGGTCCATTCACGGAAAAGGGAATTGAAATCCGCGACGCGAAAGAATTGCGCGTGAAAGAAAGTGATCGCATCGCAGTGGTGGCGGAAAACTTGCGGCGGATGGGCGCGGACGTCGAAGAACGGCCGGATGGTTTGCGCGTTGGCGGAAAGTCAGCCGGAAAATTGCACGGCGCGGAAATTGAAACGCACGGAGATCATCGCATTGCAATGGCGTTTGCAGTTGCCGCGCTGGGCGCCGAAGGCAGCAGCAAAATATTGAACGCGGAATGCGCCGATGTTTCGTTCCCGGGATTTTTCGATGTCATCGAGAAAGTCGTCGAGCGCTGAACGGACTGCTAGCCAAAAATTTTATTGCCCTTTGCGAATCCGAATCGTGGCGTGAGTTGTTCGCAAATCCAACTTCGGCCCGTGAGATCCGACACTTCCGTCCAGTCTCGTGTTTCCACGCTGCTCATCAATTTTCGATTGTAGCTCGCTGAAATCAGAACTGATGTCACCGTTGTTATCCGCGCGCGCGCTGACGTCGAACACTGCCTTCGCGGGCAAAGTGACGTCAATGTCTCCGGATTGCGTCGTCAATTGCATCGGCTCCTTTGGCGGCTCCGTATAGCGAACAGTGATGTTGCCGCTCCGGTTGTCCACCTGAATTTTTCCGGTGACGTTGTCCAGAGTTAGATCGCGCTTGGTGGTCGTCAATGTCACGCTTCCCGTTGAATCATAAATTGCCAGGTCGCCGGGATTTGAAATTTCCACTCGCCCGGTTAGTTGACTGACCGCCAGGTCGGTGCGATTGGAAACGAAATGAATTCCTTTTGCGAGCCGCGCAAAATTCAGCGAGCCAAAATAATCGCCGTCCAAGGTCACCGCGCCCTGCACGTCGGAAATTTCCACCTGCGCACCATGGCCGGACACTCTTACATTTCCGGCTGCGCCAACCACGCGAATATCGTCGGAATCGTTTCTGGAATCCACGCTTACGTCCGCGCCGGACTGTCGCACTTCGATCGCGCCATGCTGGCTTTCAACCGTGACGTTTCCGGCGATTCCTGTAATTTGAACTCCTCCGCGATCGGTCTTAGCGTCGAGCGTAATATTTTTCGGAACGTGAACTTCCAGTTCAACGCCGATGGTTCCGTCTGAATCATTCTGTCCCTGCGGTTCGACCACAAAACCGTTGTCAGTTTTGGTGACGGTCACGTGCGCATGGTTCGTGCGCTCCTGCGCCTCGCTTTCACTCGCGGCGTTGGCGGACTTTCGAGCAGTCACGGAAATTTGCTGAGTGTCGTCGGCAGTGACGGTGATGTTTCCGCGCGCAGTCCGCACGGTGACTTGCGATTTCGCGGGGATCGATTGCGCCGGAACTGATTCCGTGAAGGAATAGGATTCATTCCAGATGGACGAAAAAATGTCGCCGCGGTTGGGACGGTTCGTGCCCCAGTCAAAAATTCCGACGCCGCCAATCACTGCGAGAACTGCGAGTACGAGAAATACTTCACCAGCCGAAATTGTGGGCGGAGCGGCCTGGCCCGTGCGCTGCGCCATGAAATGGTCGTAAAGCTTGGCCAATCCCCAAAGAATGAAGATCAGCGGCCACCACTTCTCAAGAATTACCCACGCGGAACGGCTTCCGCCGAATTGGTGGCTTAAGAGAAGACCGCCAACAAGGATGAGAAGAAGCCCACTGAAAATTGAACGGCGGCGCGGATCGTTGGATGCCATATAGTCTCCCTGTCCTCAGCTCAGTGGTGGCGGCGGAGGCGGAATTTGTCCCGGCCCCTGCCCTTGCTGCGATCCGATGCCTGGTCCTTGCGGCGGGAACGGCGGACCTTGCGGTGGAACTTGCTGCGAGTTGTGCCCTGCGTCCGACGCGAGCGCTTCGGCGAGTTTTATTCCGCCGATCACCAACAAAATCACCGGCCACGTCCTGCCGAAGCGATAGGCCCAGTGCGATTGCTGCACCAGAAACAGCACTCCAATGGTGATTAGAACCGCCGGACCCATCAGTCCTCGAATCGAGCAGCGTTGACAGTTACATCGCATCGCCATGGTCTTCCTCCGAATTTCTAAGACTGCCTTTCACTTCGCCGCCAGACCAAGACTCCGCCTGCTGCGATTAATATCAGCGGCCAAAAGCGATCGATGAGGGCATCCAATTCAAATGCGTGAAAGTTTTGCAGAAGAAAGATCACGCCGATTCCAATCAGTATGAACGGACCAATCGCCCGCCCTTTCACGGTCAATGGGTCGGAGTCCGGCCGAGTCGGCGCAACCAGGTTCGCCCTGGCGATACGATTCGCATCTACAGCCATATAGATGATGAAAGCTGCAAGCCCCAGTCCGAAGACGATGTGGACAGTATCCGAATTGGAAGCGTTCAGAATCGCAACAGTAGCGATGAAAACGCAAACGTGGACAAGAGCTTTCATATATTCGCCGTTGTAAACTGCGCCTAACCCCGGCACGAATCCCATCATGGTAGCGAGCGCGGGACTGCGTCCGCCTTGACCCGGCGCTGCCTGTGGCCGCGTGACCATATCCGCCAAACAGGCTTCGCAATAAATCATGCCGCGAACTTCGCGCGAGCACGCTGTGCATAATGCTTTGCCGCAATTCCGGCAATACCCGGTCGCGTCAATTTCAGGATGAACGGCACACTTCATGGCATGCTCCTTACCGGCACGATCCAAACTCCGCTAGCAAGCCGGGTTAAGTAATTTTCCACGGACTCCGCACGATTCAGCGGAGAAGTTATAGGTGTTTTGCTCTGGCCCGGAGAAGAAGGCGCCGCAGCAGGAGCTTTCTGCGGAGTCTCATCCTGCTCCGAAGGTTCGAGCCGAGACCTAATTTCATACACAACGCGCAAGTCGCCGACAAACTTGGATCCCTTTGCATAAGCCAGATGCGCTGTTCGATCTGCGCTGCGATACAAATTCACCGGATTCAAATCAGCAACAGTCGGCATCCGCCACTGAATTCCCAACGCTTGCGAAACTACGCCGAGAGTGATTAGTACGGTCAATGCACCGTATGCAAAGCGCGGCTGCAAGATAACGCGCGTCCAACCAAACCATGCGCGCCATCCGCCGGACGAAGGACGCGGGCCGATCGTGCTATTCAAAATGGCCGGCATCAGGTTCACAGGAGCCGCTACGGGTTCGAGCGCGTGCATCGCGCCAATCAGTCCGCGAACACTGGCCACCAATTCCTTGCACTGCGCGCAGGTGCTCGAATGAGCCACGAACTGCGCAGCTTCCTCAGGCGTAAGCGCGCCTTCCAGGTAATCGCTTAAACTCGCTTCGATTTGTTCACAGTTCCAATTCATCGCTTGCTCCAAAAAATTAATAAGGTCTAATTCCTATAGCTAGGTCGAATGCCCATTTCCGTCAGCACTCGGGCCAGTTCAATTCGTCCGCGGTTGATGCGGGATTTCACGGTGCCTTCGGGTACTTCCAGCACCAGCCGAATTTCGCTGTAGTCCAACCCTTCCAGATCCCGCAAAATAACAGCTTCACGCAAATCCGGCGAAAGTTTCGCAAGCGCGATTTGCAAATGCTCGCCGAGTTCGGTGACGGCTGCGGAGTGATCCGGCCGCATGCCCGACGACTCTTTCGATTCCACCTGTGTGGTTACATCTTCCATTGAATCCGTCAACCGATCCCGCCGCGTGCGGCGATAATGATCTATCAAAAGATTTCGCGTGACGCTTGTGACCCAGGTGCCGAATGCTCCGTAAATATCGCGGTAGCTTCCAAGCGTTTTGTAAACGCGCATGAAAACTTCCTGCGAGAGGTCTTCAGCCTCCTGCCGCTGATTGGTGAAGCGGTAGCAGAGGTTGAAAATGCGGCGCGAATGGCGTCGCACAAGTTCCTCCCAAGCGGCGCCGTCCCCGCGAAGGCATTGCTGGACCAGTTGAGCTTCTGGTTCCAATTGTCTGTTGGCCTCGAGTCCACGGTGGCGTTCGGCCTCCACATAATGGAACGTATCTATGAGCAAAAAAGTTCCACCAGCGTGGCTTTCGTAGTGCGTGCATCTTAGCTTTGCAGTGGATGCAGTACAAGTGTTCAGCGGATTGCGCGAAAGTGCCTAAGTGTACGTATTGAGTGAGATTGCTTCCGCGATTCGGCGATCACAAAAACGTAGCCACGAATGGCTCTGCTACCGACCGGAGTCTGCGCCGGCACTTGGCCGACAGTTTTTTGTTTTTGCTGACGAAAAAAACTAGGGGATACCCCCTACCCCCCTGTTACGCGCATCAATATCAAAACAAATGAGTTAGGTCAGGACTTTTTAGCATCAGTATCAAAACAAAGGACTTATTTGCGAATGATGGTACTCGGACGCAAGTCGTTTGTTTTGATGCCCTTACACGCTGTTCGCAAATTCGTGGATTCTTGAGCGTGGCAGGGAAGGCGAGAACCGCCTGTGGAACGAGAGTTCAAACGGGTCGTCTAAGCCTGCGGTTCAGGGTAGCGCCGGCCGCCATCATTTGTCAAGTAAACTATAGTACTTAGTACTAAATAAATGTGGGTATTCATTCGAATTGAATTCGAATACGCGAGGCAGCGGAATGGGATGCCTAAAAACGCCGATCAGGCGATCGGCGTTCCCGGGAGAGCCTAGTCGTTGCGCAAGGCGACCATTGGATCGACGCGCGTCGCGCGGCGGGCTGGAATTACGCAGGCTAGCGTGGCGATCGACAGCAGTACGACGGTTGCAATCGCGAATGTCGGTGCGTCTAGAGGTTTTACTTCGTAGAGGAATTTTTGTACGAAGCGTGTGAGTCCCCATGCCGCGAGAAGGCCGACCGCGGCGCCGATGAGCGTTGGACGAAGTCCCTCTTTCAAGATGAGTCCGAGAATGTTTCCGGGCATTGCTCCGAGTGACATGCGGATTGCGATCTCGCCAGTGCGGCGGGCTACGGAATATGCAAGCACTCCGTAAATGCCAATCGCTGCGAGGAGCAGAGCCAAAAATCCAAACCCAGTGGAAAGGCGCGCCATGGAATTTTCGGCGGACAAATCGCCGTCGATGCCTTCTTGTAATGTGCTCATGCTCTGGACGGGAAGATTGGGTGCAACTTCGGCGACGAGTTTTGTTGCGGCGTTTTGGAGCGACTCCGGTTTCGCAGTAGTTCTTATCTGAAAGAAGAAATCTCCGCCGGCCATCGCCGGATAAATCGTTGGTTCAAATTTCGCTTTGACGCTTTCATACTTTACGTCGCCAACGACCCCCATTATTTCAATCGATTTGTCGTCCTGCAAGATGTGCAGACCTACAGCATTCGCGCCATCGAGGTACTTCTTAACGAAAGCATGGTTCACCCAAACAGCCTGGAAGTCTTTGCGGCAATCTTCGACGGTGATGCTGCGGCCCGCGAGCAATGGAATTTTCAGCGTTTCAAAGTAGCGCGGGCCAACGTTCATTATGTCCGTCTCCAGCTCTGCAAGTTCCGGATGCTCTTGAATCTTCACGCTTGTATTCGAGAGGCTGCCGGAAAGTAATGGGTACGAGGACCAAGTGACGCTTTCCACTCCGGGCAGGGCAGCGAGCCGGCGTTGAAGTTCCTGACCGAGGGCCGGCATTTTGTCTTCTGGAATTTTCGCGGACGTAGGAGAAACGGAAAAGGTCATCAGATGATCCGTGCGGAATCCCGGATCGATTGATTCAAGAGTAATTAGAGTCCGCAGGAAAAGGCCTGCGCCAATTACCAACACAAGCGCCAGCGCCATTTCAACGGCAACGAGCGTGCGTCCCAGACGATTGCGGCTTTCCGAACCAGCGCCGCCTGCGCTGTTTCCGGCCGCTTTCAAAGTGGCACCGGGAGAAACGCGCGTGCTTGTAAGCGCGGGAATTAGTCCGAAAAA
>DASYNR010000196.1:0-6363 GCA_036008485.1 Candidatus Acidiferrales bacterium
AAGCTCGTGATTTGGCAGGACGAAACAATGTGAGTGAATTCTACCGAGCGCTACGGGCGGCGTCAAAAGCCGGTGAGACAATTCAGCAGGGCAAATTGGTTTAGCGGCCGCGCGGCTTGCGTCCGGAACCGCGCACAAAGCCGGTGGGCTTTTGCGATTGCTCATGGCTGGCGATCATCTGCCCGGCTTGCTCGTCCGTCAATCCGCGATTAATCAGATCGAGCGCTTGCGGCTCGGTCATGCCCGTGTTTTTCAATTCGACCAGAGATGTGGCCGATACAGTTGGCAGACGCTGCGCGCGGCGATGCGCAATCGCGAGAACCACATTATCCGAATAACCGGAAAGCCGGATGCTCTGCGCTTCCAAAGCCCAGGTGCCGATCAGATCAAGCTTCGCCAGTTCCATTACAGTCGGTTCGGAAACGCCCGCGTGCAGCAATCCCGCCACGGAATCTCCGCTGATGAACATCTGCTTGCGCTCTCGCACGTAGTGCATCAATTTCACGCAGCCATCATCGGAAAGTCCAGCGTCGTGAAGTTTGATCAGCTCGCTGACTTCGGATTCGCTGATGTCGAGGTCTTTCAGCTGCTTGATGGTGTCCGACCACATGCCGGACTGGTAGAGAGGTTGCGTATCCGTCTTACGAAATTTCTGGCATCCGCTGAAGCAGATTGTGGAAATCAAAAGGCCAGCCAAACAGAGGCTCGTAAAATTGCGCGTTCTGAGGCTGGTATTCATTCTCTTTACATTCTAGCGGTAGAAGCAGAGCGGAAACGCTTTGGTTAATGCCAGCGTGCCGCGATAATTAACGTAGGCAAAAATCGGGGAAGTGCGGGAAGAATTCGCAGGCCTCAAATTTTGTAAACGCGCTCGACTCCAAACACACCGGAAATTTTTTTAACATTCGCCACAATTTTTTCGAGCTGCTTGCGATTGATGATATCCAGCGTGGCTTCCACGCGCGCGTTCAACTTATCCGGCTGACTCGCCAAAGTCTGAATGTTCGATCCGGCCGAGCTAATCATCGCGGTAATGTCCGCGAGCACGCCGGGGCGATTTTGCGTGCGAATAATCAGACTGACCGTATATTGCGTGCCCTCAGCCTCCGCCCAGTCGACATCAATTTTCCGTTCAGACTCGTAGAGCAAATTCTGCACATTTGGACAGGCCTTCAAGTGCACGGCCACTCCGCGCCCGCGCGTGACGTAGCCCACAATTTCGTCGCCTGGAATTGGATTGCAGCACTTCGCCAAAAACACCATCAATCCGGTGTTGCCGCGTACTCGAATGGCGTCCGCGGCGCCCATGCCGAGCGCGCGTTTTACTCCCGAAACAATTCGCGCCGGCGCGCTCTTCGGCCGAGGCTCGGATACGGCCGGCTCGCCCAGAGTTTCTCCCAGCGCCTTGCTTAAAACTTGCCGCGCCGAATATTTTCCGTATCCCAGTTCCGCGTATAAATCTTCCAGCCTTCCGCAGCCATACTCGCCCGCCACGCGAAGTAAGTCCGCTTCCGGAATGCGCTTCAGCGAGCGCCCAAACTGCCGCGCTTCGCCCTCCAATAATCGCCGCCCCACTTCCGTCGCTTCGCCACGTTCGTTCGTGTGCACCCAGTGACGAATCTTGCTGCGCGCGCGCGAAGTACGCACAAAAGTCAGCCAATCGCGATTGGGAACGTGGCCCTTCTGCGTGAGAATTTCCACGACATCGCCATTCGACAAAGTGTGGCGCAGCGGCACGATTTGTCCATTCACTTTCGCACC
The DNA here is from genome assembly GCA_036008485.1 of Candidatus Acidiferrales bacterium. GTDB lineage: Bacteria > Acidobacteriota > Terriglobia > Acidiferrales > UBA7541 > DASTCZ01. The sequence continues at coordinate 1,762 of DASYNR010000196.1, forward strand.
GCTACAAAGATTGCCGACTTCTGTATGCACAGCGTAGGCGAAATCCACGGGAGTTCCACCGCGCGGCAATGGAATCACGCGCCCCTTCGGTGTGAACGCGTACACTTCGTCCGGATACAAATCCACTTTCAGCGTGGAAAGAAATTCGCTGGGCTCCTGCATTTCGCGCGCCCACTCGATCAATTGGCGCATCCAGGTGATTCGCTGATCGTCTGCTTCGGAAACCTGCTTGCCGTCTTTGTATTTCCAGTGCGCGGCTACACCTTGCTCGGCCAGGCGATGCATATCCTGCGTGCGAATTTGCACCTCGAATGGCTGGCCTTCGTGCATCACGGTGGTGTGCAGGGACTGGTACAAATTCGGACGCGGCATCGCAATATAATCTTTGAAGCGTCCCGGCACGGGACGCCAAATTTCGTGCACCACGCCCAGCGCGCCGTAACAATTCCGCACTGAATCCGTAATGATTCGCACCGCAAGCAAATCGTAAATCTGCTCGATGGTGCGTTCCTGCCGCTTGGTTTTTTGATGAATGGAATAGAGCCGCTTGACGCGTGCTTCCACTTCGGCGGGGACGCCATTTTCCACCAGCTTGCGGCGAATCGCGGTCTGCGCTTCCTGCAAAAACTTTTCCAAAGTTTTGCTGCGCGAAGCGACGCTCTTCTGCAATTCCAAATAATCGTTCACGTCCAAATACCGGAACGACAAATCTTCCAATTCGCCGCGGATTAATCCCATTCCCAGCCGGTGTGCGATCGGCGCATAAACGTCCAGCGTTTCCCGCGCGATGCGCTGCTGCTTTTCCACGGGAAGAAATTCCAGCGTTCGCATGTTGTGCAGCCGGTCCGCCAATTTGATGACGACCACACGCACGTCATTCACCATCGCCAGCAGCATCTTGCGTAAATTTTCAGCTTGCCTTGCTTCGGGAGCCAGCAAATCCAGCCGGCTGATTTTAGTAACGCCTTCCACCAACTGCGCCACATCTGAACCGAACAAATCCGAGATTCGTGCGTGCGGAACTTGTGTATCCTCCACGACGTCGTGCAGTACCGCGGCTGTCAACGTCATCACGTCCAACCTCATATCAGCGAGGACGTGCGCTACTTCCAGGGGATGCGACAGGTAGGGTTCGCCGGATTCGCGTTTCTGCGAACGGTGTTGCTCCGCCGCAAATTCGTACGCGCGTCGCAGCAATTCAGAATCGTCGGCGGGACGATTCTGCCGCAGCTTCACCACCAGCTCTTCAAAACGCGATTCCAGCGCGCGCGTTGCGCGGTCAAATCGAATTACCGGTTTGCCCGATGGAGGCATGACCCTTTTATTTTACTCCCGGAGAGGGTGCGGCAACTTTGGCGCAACAACTTCAACGACGCGGACTTGCCACTAGGTTATTTCTAAGCGGGCTACTTCTTTCCGCGGCCTGCGGCAACCTTCTGTTTTTCCGCGGCCTTCTGTTGCGCGTAAACCATAAATTCTTCGTACGGACCTTTGAAGTCGTCGATGTGCCCGCCTTCAAAATGCCAGATGCGCGTGGCCACTTCGTCAATCACATCGTGGTCGTGCGTAACCAGCAGAACTGTACCTTCATACTTCTGTAGCGCGATGTTAAGCGCGTTGATTGATTCCAAATCCAAATGGTTCGTAGGCTCGTCCAACACCAGAACGTTCGGCTTCTGCATCATCAACTTGCAGAAAATCAGGCGGGCCTGCTCGCCGCCGGAAAGCGCCTGCGTTGGTTTCAGCGCGTCTTCACCGCTGAATAACATTTGTCCCAGCAGTCCGCGCAATTCCGCCTGCGTCGCCGCTGGATTAAATTGATATAGCCACTCGAGCGTCGTGGTGCCTTTCGTAATCGAATCCGCGTGGTCCTGCGCGAAATATCCGACGCTAACTTCATGGCCCCAGGTGCACGTGCCGCCATCAATCAGAAATTTATGCTCCACCGCGTCCACAAATCCCGGCGCATTCCGCAGCAATGATTTCAGCAGGGTCGTTTTTCCGGCGCCGTTGCGGCCCATCAACGCGATTTTTTCTCCGCGCGCCACACTTGTGGTGAAAGGCAAAATCACTTTCAAATCGCCGTATGATTTTTTCAGGCCCTTCGTTTCCAGCGGATGCCGTCCGGATGGCCGGTTCACATCAAAACGAATATACGGACGCGCGATGTTCGATCGCGCAAGATCCGATGTCTGAATGCGCTCGACTTCTTTACGTCGAGATGTCACCTGGCGTGAACGCGTACCTGCCGAAAATCGCGCGATGAACGCATTCAATTGTTCAATCTTTTTTTCGCGTTGCGCGTTATCCGCTTCAATGCTGGCGCGAATCTGCGTCTTGGCCATCACCATGTCATCGTATCCGCCGGGATACATGATCACGGTTTGGTAGTCGATGTCCGCGGTGTAGCTGCTGACGCTATTCAGAAAATGGCGATCGTGCGAAATCACAATCAGCACGCCGGGATATTCCAGTAGATAATTCTGCAGCCAGTGAACGGAATCCAGGTCCAGGTTGTTCGTGGGTTCGTCCAGCAGCAGCGCCGGCGGAGAACCAAATAGCGCTTGCGCCAGCAACACGCGGACTTTCTGTCCGCCCTGCAACTCGCCCATCTTGCGTTCGTGCAGCTCTGACTCGACTCCCAATCCATCCAACAAAATCGCCGCGTCCGCTTCTGCGGTGTAGCCGCCTTCTTCGCCGACAATTCCCTCCAGCTCGCCCAGCCTCATTCCGTCTTTGTCTGTGAGGGATTCATGCGGCTTCGCATAGAGCGCGTCGCGTTCTTCCAAAGCCTTCCACAGCGTGGAGTTTCCCATGATCACGGTATCGATCACGCGAAACTGATCAAACGCAAATTGATCCTGCCTTAAAATTCCGAGCTTCTTCGGACGCGTAATAGAGCCTTTGGTCGGCTCAATTTCGCCTTCCAATATTTTCATCAACGTGGATTTGCCCGCGCCGTTCGGCCCGGTAATCGCGTAGCGCCGCCCGTCGAGGAATGAGCAGGTCACGTCCTCGAACAGAATTCGAGCGCCGTAGCGCATAGTGATGTTATTTACAGTGATCAAAGGAGTTCAATTATACCGTGTAAATCAGATTTCTGCTTGCGGGTGAAAAATTGCGCCATTTAACAAAACAGGCCCGCGGCATCGCGCGGGCCTGCGTCAAATGTTTACGAAAGAAAACTACGCGCCCGGCTGGGCTGTGGCTTTCTTCTGCTTAATCTGCTTCACCTGATCCATCAAACCGTCCGCGGTCTTCAGCAACTCGTCCCGCTGCGCCGGATCGGCAGTCATGTCCGCCTTCTGGCGATCCAGCAAACTCAAATACGCGATGGCGTCGTCATAATCCGGCTTCAGGTCGACCGCCTTCTTCAACGCCGTCAGACCTTCGTCGACCGTTTTAGCGTAGTCGACCGCGAACTTATCGCGAAGGTCATTCGGCAATGGCTGGTCGTCCTTAACCTGTTTTTTGTAGTTCGCCGGAATGTGATTGAACGCCGCGCGCGCCGCCATGTTTGACTTCCACGCCAGGTTCCAGTCAATCACTCCGATCCAGTAATACGGTTCCGGATCGTCCGCCTTCAAGGCGATATGTTTTTCCCAGTAGGTTTTCGACTGGTTCATCAAATCTGGCGAAAATGGCACGCTGGCCATCGCATTCAGCAGCGCTCCCACACGGTCAATCGCATCGAGATTATTCGGATCCACGTTCAGTACTTCTTGATATTCCTGAAGCGCTTGCTTTCCCATGCGCTGATTTTCGTCGGAAGGCGCTCCGGGAATGTAGCTGGACTGATACGCCGTGCCCAAGTAAAGCTTCGCCATCATCAGGTTCGGATCCAATTCCGTGGCGCGCTTGAAATCCTCGATGGCCGCGTCGGTCTGCCCGCTCTTGAATGACTGAATTCCACGATTCAGTTGGTCGCGCGCTTTCAGCTTGTCGCAGCCGCCCAGCCCAAGCACCACGACCGCCAGAACGCCGACGGTAACAAGCGAACGAATTTTATTCCTTTTCAGTTTGGTGGAAAGAGCATTCATACTTGATTACCGTCCTGGCGCCCGCTGTCTTTGTGCCCCACGCGGGCCTCGCTGGTCTCGCGCAAACCTTCCTGCGCTTCCTGCTGCCGCTATATCCCTTTTACAGGCAGTTTACTGGCCCGATTCCATTCTTGGGGTCAGAAGGCCAACCTTGTCAATCCCCGCCGCTCGCATAATATCAATTGCGCGGGCCACGTCACCAAAATAAACAGTATCGTCGCCTTTAACGAAAGCGATTTTTTGTGCGCGCTGCTTGAAAATTTGATCCAGCCGCGCCTGCAGTCCATCCCATGTGGCAGCTTCCTCGTTAATTTTCAGCTTGCCGTCGCCATAAACCTGCACAACGATTGTGGCTTGTTGCGTGACCACGTCCTGCGGCGCATTCGGCGGCGCAGGCTGTGGCACCAGCGCATCCAAACCCATCGAGATGGTGGGCGAAATCGCCATAAAAATGATTAGCAGCACCAGCAAAATATCGATCAACGGCACGATGTTCATTTCCGCCATCGTGCCACCTTTTTGTCCGACTGACATTCCCATAGGATTACTCCGTTAAGAAACC
>DASYNR010000197.1:0-1963 GCA_036008485.1 Candidatus Acidiferrales bacterium
GCCGTTGATAATCGTTTGCGTACCGTCGTGGGTTAGCTGAGTGATGCGTCCCGTGGATACTCCCTCGACGTAAATATTATTGGCGCGGACGTAGGCAACTTTCGAGCCGTCCGGAGAGAACTTGGCGAACATCAGTGAAGATGCGGGAGCGTCGCCGCCGAGTTTACGCAGCGCGCCAGACTGCAAATCCAACACCCAATAATCGCCGCGAGTGCGCAGCCGCCACACTTGCGCGGAATTCGTGTAAAGAAGCAGGTGGGATTTGTCCTTGGACCACGCATAATTTTCGAAGGCGAGGGGAACTTTGTCGCCGGCGGGGATAAGCTTGGCGGCCGAAACGAGAACTTCCCGTTTTCCGGTGGCGGTCTGGTAGCGCACGATATCCTGTGCGTCTTTCACAGCGCCGGAGGGTTCGACGGTGGTGTAGAACGCTCCGTCGTCCAGCCAGCGCGCCGGGCCGAAATACTTGACCTCGAAATCCCCCGATGCATACATGCGATGGAGCAGCTGATCTGATTCTGGCGAAATCTGCGCGTGCAACGGAATGCCGCAGAGGCAGGTGGCGAAGAAGAAAGCGAGTACGGGAAGAATTCGTCGCGACAAAATGCGGGCAGCAAGAGCCGAGCGCCTCGGAACTTCGCGATTCATGCAGTCTCCCACGTAGCCTGGAATGAACCAGCACTGCTTTGCAACAAAAGCGTGGATGCGAAATGAGCTGTCGATCAATGGAAATTACTTTCGTGAATTTCCCGGCCATTCGTCGGCTGAATAGGGCGAGCGTTCGTCGGATAATATTTTGCAAATGCCGCGATCTGCGCGGGAGAGGCTTCAATGGGGGTCTTCATGACGAACCACTTGACGCCCTCCTTACAGGGAGGAATAGTGAGCGAGCCATCGAACGTGTAATAGTTTTGATCCGCGGGCAAAAGATCGGCAGCGTTGATGACCACCTTCTTGTACTCCACTTCTTTGCCTACATCGTGAGGGATGTGACTCCACAGATCGCGTAACGCGGCGTTTTCGGCGCCGCTCTTGATGAACACGGCGACGACGGCAGTGCGGTTAGCCGCGGAATCCACGTGGACGAAGTGAAGTTCCATGTCGTACTTCTTGCCGTCGATTTCGTTTTCGCTGACGTGGTGAAAATGAAATTGCACCAGAGGCAGCGCCGTTCCGTTGATGGTGACGCTGCTACCCGCTTCGTAATTGAACTGGATGGTGTATCCGTTGTTGATCACTTTCAGCGGCTCAAGTTTGTAATCAAAATGGATGGGCGCCAGATCCGCGGGCTGCGCGCCGACGATATCAATGGGCGACTCGCGGTGGCCCGACTTGCACACGGCATAATCCGACTCGAGGTCCCCCCAGTGGTCCGGGCCGTCGGCCCCGTTGTAACTCCAATGAGGGGGATTCGCGGGATGCGCCTGGGCGATCGCGGAGTGCGCGAAAACCAGGACGGCGCAGAAGACGAGGAACGTTGCTGCACTGCGGGCCAAACGATTGGTCATGGAAAACCTCCGTGGCGAAGAAGGAAAAACAGCATCTCACTTTGCGCGCGAATCTTCAAATATTCGGTGTGGAAAATCGGAAACGTGCGGGTATATTCGCAATGGTTGAACAGCAGAGAAGATGAGAACGGACGCGTCGCTTTCGGGAGCGGCTGCGCATGAAAAACGCAATAGAGGAATCCACAAATATGAAAACGGCACTGAGCGTGGCGCTCCTGATTGGTGTTTTGTGCAGCGCAACTGAAATCGCGCGGCCACAGACTGCGGCACAAGTGGCAAAAGCGCAACCTGCGGAAGGCGCACAGCAATTCGCGGCGTTGGGCGACCTGAAGCTGCGTAGCGGCGCCGTAATTCACGATTTTCGCCTGGGCTATCGCACGTTCGGGCAGCTGAATGCGGCAAAGTCGAACGCGATTCTGTGGCCCGCGTGGCTGGGCGGAAAAACGCAGGAGCTG
>DASYNR010000198.1:0-1509 GCA_036008485.1 Candidatus Acidiferrales bacterium
AATTATGGTGCCGCGTCCGGACGTGCACGCGCTTCCCGCCGAAGCAACCCTCGAAGAAACCGAACAGCTTTTCGCGCGCACGCAGCGTTCGCGCATTCCGGTTTATCAAGGCACGCTGGATCATTCGCTTGGCTTCGTTCATATTAAGGATTTATTCGGAGTGCTGCTCGAACGCGATCGCCGCGCCGTGCAAGGGCGTCCGTCCCCGCCATTTGATTTGCGCCGCCTGGTGCGGGAATTATTGATCGTTCCCGAGAGCAAGCCGGCCGGCGTATTGCTCGCGGAGTTTCGCGCGCGTGGAACCGCGATGGCACTTGTCGTCGACGAATTCGGAAGCATTCTCGGTCTCGTTACTCTAGAAGACGTGATCGAACAGGTGGTCGGAGAGATTCACGACGAATTTGATCTGGTGGAAAAGCCGGTCAGACTCGCCGATGGCGCGATGCTTTTCGACGCATCGCTGAACGTGCGCGATCTCGAAATGCAACACGATATTTTGCTGCCCGAAGATCCGGCGTACGCCACGCTCGGCGGATTTGCGCTTGCCCGCTTGGGAATTATTCCGCAGGGCGGCGAAACATTTGATTTCGAGAATTACCGTTTCACCGTTTATGAAATGGATAAGCGCCGCATCGCAAAATTAAAAATAGAAAAACTTCACGATATTGCCGAGCGCCGTCTCGCCGAACGGCCTTCCGGAGCGCCGGCGAAGAAATGAGTACGCAATCCATTGGCGGAGCAGCGTGGCACATGACGCGCCGCGTTTTCGTGCGTCTTGGCGTAGCGCTGCCCGCAATTTGGCTGATTCTCACAATGGTTTTCATGCTCGTGCACATCGTGCCTGGCGATCCCGTGCAACAAATGTTGGGAGAGGACGCGCGCGCCGAAGACCTGAACAATTTGCGCCACGTGCTCGGACTCGATCAGCCCATCCTCACTCAATATTTTCATTACATGACGGGCCTTGTCCGCGGCGACTGGGGAAAATCATTTCATTTTCAAAGTTCCGTCTTAACGCTCGTGTTGCATCGCTATCCCGCAACACTAGAACTCGCGCTCACCGCGATGCTCGTCTGCGCCGCAATCGCAATTCCCTCCGGAGTTTCCGCCGCGCGCAATCGCGGCAAAGCGCGCGATCACGCCATCGGCATACTCACTCTTCTTGGACTTTCCGTCCCAAATTTCGCGCTCGGTCCGGTGCTGATACTTTTATTTTCAATCACGCTTGGCTGGCTGCCCGTATCAGGACGCGGCGGAATTTCTCATCTAATTTTGCCTGCCGCAACTTTGGGCGCGGCGCTCGCGGCAATTCTCACGCGCATGGTTCGCGGCTCGATGATTGAAGAATTGAGCAGCGATTACGTTCGCACCGCGCGCGCCAAAGGATTATCCGAACGCGCAGTTTTGTACCGTCACGCATTTCCGAATGCGCTGGTCCCCATCATCACAATTCTCGGCTTGCAACTCGGCACTCTGCTCGCCGGAACAATTGTCACTGAATCAATTTTT
>DASYNR010000199.1:0-3181 GCA_036008485.1 Candidatus Acidiferrales bacterium
TCTTTGTGATGTAATCCGCGCGCGAAAATCCCAATTCATGCGCGGCGCGATCAATCGCGTTGGGCGGCCCTTCCAGTTCCAAATAAATGCCGATGGGCGTCTCGTCCAATTCAACGTGCAATCCGGCGGCCCACTTTGCAGCGCCGGCCAGAGCGAACGTAGTGCGAAACTTTTCGTAGCGGAACCATCCGCGAAGGCCCAATGCTTCCAGAATTCCGCGCATCGCTGCGTCGTCGGCCACCACCACTTCTCGCTCATCGCGAACTTTGAAGCGCGCTTCTTTCTGCGGCTCACCGGGCCCTTTATACGTGAGCACCACGCGCTTGGCGGATTTACTGTTCGCAGAACCTGCCGACTCAACTCGCACTCGCAACAATTGTCCGTGCCGCGCGAATCCGCCGTCCGGAGTATCGAAAAGAATGTTCAATTCGTGGACGCGCCCGTCTTTGCCGCCGACTTCGCGCTTCACAAGGTTCGCGCCGAGCTTGGCAATTTTCTTGCGCGCCGCCGCAACGCTGGTCATCGAAAGTTTCACTTCGATTTCGTTTGGAATGGATTCCCCTTCGCCGGAACGCCGGCGCAAAAAGACCTGTGCGAATTTCTGCCAGTCACCCTAGTATAATGCCGCAGCGCGCCAACACGCCAAACATGTCTGAGCCAACCACACCGCTGATGCGGCAGTATCAAGCTATTAAGACGCGCTACCCGCACGCCCTGGTTCTATTCCGGCTCGGCGATTTCTACGAATTATTTCACGAAGACGCCATCGTTGCTTCGCGCGAATTGCAAATCACGCTCACTTCTCGCAATCGCGAAAAAGGCAAACCAATTCCGATGTGCGGGGTGCCCTATCACGCGGCGGAAAACTACATCGCGCGTTTGATTCGCGGCGGATTTAAAGTTGCCATTTGCGAGCAAATGGAATTGCCCGCGCCCGGCAAAAAACTTGTGCGGCGTGAAGTCACGCGCGTCATCACGCCCGGCACCGCAACCGACGCGCAACTTCTTGAGCCCGGCGAAAATAATTTCCTTGCATCGGTTTCCTACGCGCCGAATAACGGCGGCATCGGCCTGGCATGGGTGGATATTTCCACCGGCGAATTCAGCGCCACCGAATTTGGCGGAACCGACGTCGAAATTAAATTGCGAGACGAAATTCAACTGTTGCGTCCCCGCGAAATTCTTCTGGAACGCGTGACCGGCCTATTCGCCGATTCCGAAACCACCGGCCCTGGAACTAAATTCGCTTCACGCATGGAAATTCGCGACGGCGCAATCACTCGTCTGGAAGACTGGATTTTCACGCACGATTATGGCGAACGTATGTTGACGGAGCAATTCGGCGTTGCCGGGCTCGAAGGCTTTGGACTCGCGGATCATCACGCAGCCGCAACTGCTGCCGGCGCAATTGTCCATTATCTTCGCGAAACTTCTGTCAGCGGAAATGGAACGAAAAGCGCCGGCCACGCGCTACGTCATCTTGATCGCATTCGTTTCTATCAGCAGCAAGATGCGCTTGGAATCGACGGCGTATCGGTGCGAAATCTCGAACTGGTCACGCCGGCATTTGCAGACGATGCTTCATCAGGACATCCCACAACTCTACTTGCCGCGTTGGACGAGACGGTCACTAGCATGGGCGCTCGCCTTCTGCGTTCCTGGATTCTGCGCCCGCAAATTTCTGTGGAAGAAATCGAAAAACGTTTGGACGCCGTCGAGGCCATGAAGTCCCACACGGTTTTGCGTGAGGAAATTCGCGAAACTTTAAAAGGTGTGATGGATCTCGAGCGCATCACCAGCCGCATCACGCTCGGCCAGGCCACTCCGCGCGACCTCACTGCGCTGCGAGCGTCGCTTGCTCGCGTGCCAGTGGCCCGAGGATTCCTGGCAAGTTGCACCGCCGCGCGTTTATCCGAATTGCGGGAACAAATGGACGAGCTAACAGATGTGTCTGAGCGCATCGAAGCCACTCTCGCCGATGATCCACCCGCACAGGCCACCGAGCCGGGAGTTATCCGCCGCGGATTTGTCGTCGAGCTCGACGAGCTTCGCGATCTCGGCCAAAAAGGGCGCCAATTCATTGCCGCGATGGAAGATCGCGAACGCAAACGCACTGGAATCGGCTCGCTGAAAATTCGTTACAACCACGTTTTCGGCTATTACCTGGAAATTTCTCACGCGAATTCATCTCTCGTCCCCTCTGATTACGAGCGCAAACAAACTTTGGCGAATGCCGAGCGCTTCACCACTCCGGAATTAAAAGATTACGAGCGCAAAGTTTTGGAAGCTGACGGCCGCATCTCGGAAATCGAACGCAGATTATTTGCCGAGCTTCGCGAATGGATCGCCATCCAAGCTCCGCGCTTACGACGCACCGCTTCCGCCATCGGCCAACTCGATGTGCTTGTGAATCTAGCGCGCCTCGCGGCCGAACGAAATTACGCGCGCCCGGAATTCACAGAAGATGGCGACCTTATGATCGTGGCCGGACGCCATCCTGTAATCGAACAATTGCTCGAAGCGCGCGGCGAACGTTTTGTGCCGAATGATTTGTATTTGAACGACACGAGCCAACAAATTTTGCTTATCACTGGCCCGAACATGGGCGGAAAGTCCACGTATTTGCGACAGGCCGCGCTTATCGTCATCATGGCGCAAATCGGTTCGTTCGTGCCCGCCACGCAAGCGCGGCTTCCCATCACCGATCGCGTTTATACGCGCATTGGCGCTTCAGACAATCTTGCACGCGGGCGCTCGACATTCCTTGTTGAAATGAGCGAGGTCGCTGCAATTCTGAATACTTCTTCCGCATCAAGTCTATTTTTGCTCGACGAAGTCGGCCGCGGCACCGCAACCTTCGACGGATTGAGCATCGCCTGGGCGGTCGTCGAGCACTTGCAATCGGAAACGAAAGCGCGAACTCTTTTCGCAACGCACTATCACGAGTTGACAGAACTTGCCGACCTGTTGCCCGGCGTAAAAAATATTCACGTCGCTGTGCGTGAGACTCCCACCGGAATTGTTTTTCTGAAACATGTAGAAGCTGGCAGCGCAAATCGCAGTTATGGAATTGAAGTGGCGCGTCTTGCAGGATTGCCTCGCAAAGTAATCGAGCGCGCCCGCGAAATTCTGCTGCGTCACGAGCGCAGCGAGCATGAACTGAGTGAAAAATTATCTCCGG
>DASYNR010000200.1:0-6320 GCA_036008485.1 Candidatus Acidiferrales bacterium
GCGATTTCCATATCGCGGAAGCGTTCGATAAATTTGTGATTTGATTTTTTCAGTGCAATTTCCGGATCGAGCTTCAAAAAGCGGACAACATTTACGACGGAGAACAAAAGGTCTCCAGCTTCAGATTCGATTTTGGCCGCATTTCCATTGGCGATTTCGGTCTCTAGTTCTTGAATTTCTTCGCGCAGTTTTTCTAGGACGCCGGCAATATTCGGCCAATCGAATCCGACGCGCGAGGCGCGGCGCGTCAGTTGATACGCTTCCATAACAGCGGGTAGAGTGCGCGGAATGCCGCTGAGCAGTGATGCAGATTTCTCGTCGGACGCGTCGGCGTCACTTACTCCTCGCGCGACGCGATCTTGGCGGCGCTCTTCAGCTTTCAGTTGCTCCCAATTTTTCAGGACTTGCGCGGCGGAATCCGCCTTGTCTGTGCCGAAAACGTGCGGATGTCGGCGCACCATTTTCGTGTGAATGCGCTCGATTACATCGCCGACATTGAAGCGTCCGGCTTGCGAGGCGAGCTGCGAATGAAAAATAATTTGCAGCAGCAGATCGCCCAGCTCTTCGGCGAATTTATCGGGATCGCCGGATTCCAGCGCGTCGAGAACTTCGTAGGCTTCCTCGATTAAATATGTCCGCAGAGATTCGTGTGTTTGTTCGCGGTCCCAGGGGCATCCGTTTGGAGCGAGAAGGCGGATCTGCAATTCGACGAGGTCTTCAAACAATTTGCCGAAGCTGGAATTGGACAGCGTCTTCTTCGCGGGTTTCACTTTCGCGCGGGAGAGCTTCGGACGCCGAGTTATTTGTCTCTTCGATTTCACGCTGTACCCTGCCCCGCCAGAATTGGATAAATGAATCTAAGTCAGTGAAGCGGAATTAACAAGTGCGCGGCGTAAAGCAGTGATTTTGCGTGGCTGTCTTGTCCGCATCTGCGGCGGGTGTTAAACTGATTTCCAGTCATTTCGAGTTACTTCGCAGTTCCTGAGGGAATCCTTTGACCGAGCCGAAACACGAAGACACTTTTAAGGTTGTTGACCGCAGACTTTTTAGCGAGAGCGGCGAGTTGCGCAAGGACGTTGCCGAGCAGACCGAGCGCGAGCAAAACGCGGCGGACGCTGTTGCCGCGAAGACGCGCGCCGCGCAAGCGGCTGCTGCACCTGCTCCAGCAAAGACAGTTGACGCCAGTGGCGCGGAATCTCAGATGACGCCGAACGCTTCTTCCACTGCGCCTGCTGCGAATGACAAGCCGGCGAATCGCAGTTTTCAAATGTTGGTGGATTTTATCGCACGGAACGCGGCGATGTTGCTCGGCGGATATACAGATCCACGCACCGGTCAGCCACTTTTGGATTTGGATGGCGCGCGCGAAGTGATCGACATGCTGGACGCGCTGCGCGAAACGACGCGCGGAAATTTGGGCGCGGAAGATGACAAGTTGCTGCTGGACGTGATTGGCAGCCTGAAACTTTCTTTCATGGAGATTTCCAAAGCCGCGGCGGCTCAGGCGCTGAAAGAAAAAACGCAAACGCATCCTTGATTTACACGCTCTAACACCGAACCGTGCTACCCGAAAAATTCTCCGCCACAGATAAGTTGCTGCTAACAGTGCTAGGCTCCGGCACGTCCATGGGCGTGCCGACGCTGGCGTGTCCGTGCCGCGTTTGCCATTCGACGGATCCGCACGATAACCGCACGCGGCCTTCGATTTTACTTTCGCGCGGCCTTAACAACGTTGTGCACAATGTGGTGATTGATACGAGTCCGGATTTTCGCGAACAGGCGCTGCGCGAAAATATTCAGCGGCTTGACGCTATTATTTTCACGCACGGACACGCTGATCATATTTTGGGCTTTGACGATATTCGTCCTTTTAATATGCGGCAGAAAGAACATCTGCCGATTTACGCCGAGGAAGAAACGCTGGCGGTTTTGCGGCGCACGTTTGCGTACGCGTTTAGTGATGTTCCCGCGCTCAGCACAATTCCGCAGGTCACGTTGCATCCGATTACCGGGCCGTTTGAATTGTTGGGCGCGAAAATAATTCCTGTGCCGCTGGATCACGGCGGATTGCGCGTGTTGGGATTTCGCGTGGGCAGCGCGGCGTATCTTACGGATTTCAGCCGGTTGCCTGAAGAATCGAAGGCGCTGCTTGCTGGATTGGACGATTTGATTCTGGACGCGCTGCGCGATACTCCTCATCCGATGCATTTGACCGTGGAGCAAGCATTGAAAGTTGTGAGTGAAGTGGCGCCGAAGCGCGCGTGGTTCACGCATATTTCGCATGATCTGGCGCACGAAGAAACGAATGCGCGTTTGCGCGCGGCGGGATTTCCGAATGTGCAGATGGCTTATGACGGATTGAAAATGGAGGTCACGATCTAGTGGCGTTTCGCGTGGCACATTCGGCGGCGGAATGGCATCCCCTGGCGGAAAATTTTGCCAGGGAGAATGCCGCGCAAGGAAGCGTCATATCCATTGGAAATTTTGACGGGCTGCATATTGGGCACCAGAAAATAATTCGAGCTGTCGTTGAGGGTGCAAGGATTGAAAAAGCGATCGCGGCGATTATCACGTTTGATCCGCATCCGCTGAAAGTTTTGCGGCCGGACGCAGCGCCTCCTTTAATTATGACCATCGCGCAGCGCGTGGCGGGATTTGCTGAATGCGGATTGGATGCGGCGCTGGTGATGCGTTTTGATCGCGCGCTGGCCGATCTTTCGGCGGAGGAGTTTGTACGCAGCGCGCTTGTTGAAACGGTGCGCGCAAAAAGAATTTTGGTGGGCGCAAATTTCCGGTTCGGTTACAAGCAGGCTGGAAATGTGGAACTGCTAACGCAACTTGGAAAAGAATATGGATTCGCGGTGGAAATTATGGCCGCCGCGGAAATTGCGGGATGTCCAGTATCGAGCACCGAAATTCGGCGGGCGGTGACGGCGGGAAATGTTTTGGAAGCGTCGGAGTTGCTCGGGCATCCATTTGCTCTGACGGGGACAGTTCAGCCGGGAGCGGGGCGCGGATCGAAAATTGTTTTCCCCACATTGAATCTTGCCGCGGAACAGGAACTGCTTCCGGCGCGCGGCGTGTATGCGACGGAGTGCGTGGTGGGCGGACGAAAATTCCGGTCGGTGACGAACGTAGGAGTGCGGCCAACTTTTGACGGGCACGGGCTTTCGATCGAGAGTCACCTATTCGATTTTTCCGAGCAGGTGACTACCGGGCCACTGGAAGTTCGATTCTGGAAGCGTCTGCGCGAGGAGAGGAAGTTCGATGGGGCGGAAGCGCTGAAATCACAAATCGCGTTGGACATTATCGCTGCACAGCAGTTCTTCAAATAAATCAGATAATCTTACGATGTGAGATTGAGGGCCCGTAAGTGATTGAAAATGGGTCCGGAGACTCGCAGCCTGCCACGCGTTTTTGGAGCTAAGCCTCTTATTAGCACACACTTGCACGCCAGAACGCCGTAAGTCCTTTATTAGCACACACATCGTTAACGACCCCCGGGGGTGGGGGTACGAGTTTTTGCGTTCGGGCCGATTTTGTCCGTGACTGAGTCGGGCAAAATGGACGTCCGATAATTTCACTTTTTCCTCGTTATGTTCACCGGCATCGTGGCGTCCTAATTTCAGTGTGTTCTGGGTTCAGCGGCTTGATCGATCTTAGATTTTTTATGTGAAATCGGAGCGCGGTTTTGTTGACTGGCGCAAAAGTGTATCGAATTGGGCAGCATTGCTCCTGGCGGGGGCCCATACTCCGGGTATGCCGACTTCCCCCCCGAATTGGAAAAATTCTATAAGCTCGAGCACGAATTCCGAGTGCTCTCCAAGCAGATCAGGGCGTCCGCGCGTAGCATCGACCGTGACAATCTAAGGAAACATCGCAACGCAATCATTGTGGAAGCTCGCGATATTGTTCGCCGGATAAACGTGCCCAACCCAAACTGGTGCGCTTCGCGATGGGAGCTGGGCTAAAGCTCTTTCGTTTGTATTGTTAGATGGCCGACTTTAGCGTGTGCCGCATCCATTCGGAGACGGATCGCTTCTTCCCTTTCGCCGCAGACTTAGTCGCGCGAAGCTCGTCCGGCGTATCGCGAACGCGGAGAGTTTCCGCTTTCGCGCTTCCTTTCGGCGGAGGAGAACCGCCAAAGTTAAAGCGAAGAAAGAAAATTCAAGAACCGCACCCTTGCGCTCCGCGCACCCAAAGAGTGCGGCACCCAACGACAACTTCCGATCAAAACATGGCTAGCTAACGATGCGCCACCCGCATGTGCGCAGAGGATTCGCCGAAACTGGGTTGCTCACCCCGCGTTGCGAGCCGCGTCTAAACCGGGCAGTCTTCATCGAAGCTGGTACGGTGCTCGGACCGAAAGCGTTTGAATTCGCGTATGCGAGGAATTGGTGAACCAAGTGACAGTTCGCTCCCGTGCGAGTTGGTTCGGTCTAGCAGTAATTCTCATATTGGCGAACGCGATCGGCGCGAACGCACGAGCGCAGACAGCGCTAATCGATCGAGCTTTGTTTGTCCCGCTTGGCGGAATAGATCAGTGGATCAGCATTCGCGGCGACGACCGTGCGAACCCCGTGCTGGTCGTCGTGCACGGAGGCCCGGGCGAAGCGCAATGGCCGCAAGCCGAGATGTACCGGCCATGGGAGAAATCCTTCACCGTGGTTCAATGGGACCAGCGCGGCGCGGGCCATACTTTCGGACGCTATGGCACAAAGACGCCCGATGTCACGCTCGACCGCATCTCCAAGGACGGCGTGGAGCTCGCCGAGTATCTCTGCCGCGATCTCGGCAAAAAGAAGATTATTGTGCTCGGCCATTCCTGGGGAACCATTGTCGCCACCCGCATGGTGCAGATGCGGCCTGAGATCTTCGCCGCGTATGTCGGTACCGGCCAGGTAACAAGCTGGGCCACCATGGTTAAAACGCAATACGATCTGGTGTTGGCCAAAGCGCGGAAGGATGGCGATCAGGCCGCGATCAAAGAAGTCGAAGCCAACCGGCCCGACCCGGCCAACGCCCAGCAGTACTTCGCCTTCAGCGGCAAATATAATGTGCGCTCGCTTTGGGCGGCATCGGACCGCGAATGGCTGCAGCACCTTCGCAGCCAGGCGGCCGAATTGACGGCCAAGGAGCCTGAGCAATTCAAGAATCTCGAAGACGGAATGGAGTTCACCGGGGAACGCGTTCTTCCGGACCAACTTGCCACGAGTCTGCCCGAGACCGCCTGCGATATCGACACGGCATACTTCATCATTCAAGGCCAGGATGATATCGTTACGCCAACCCCGGCCGCGGTTAGCTATTTCGGATGCGTCAAATCGCCCAAGAAAGAATTGATCCTAATCCCCAACGCCGGCCACTTCGCTTTCATGACCGCCTCCGACAAATTTCTGGAAGCGCTCACCTCCAAAGTGCGGCCGGTCGCAATCGCGCGGGGCGCATGAAGACGGCTTGACACCCATAGTTGGCTGCGAATCAAATCAGCCCTATGAGCCGTCACCCAATACTTCCTGGAACCCTGCGTCCATCATGGTGACGATTTCAGCTTACTTACGTCCTACATTTTGATCAGCGAAGCTCGGTCTGGGTGGATTGTGGTCTGACAAAGAACCACCCGATATTGCGACCGAGCTCCACGCGCCGGTGAAGGAGACACGTCGATGAAATCGAGTGGACGGATATGGATTTGGGCGATGGCTTTGCTGTTTTTTGCTGGAGTAATGGCGGGCGGGGCGGCGGCGCAATCGCAAGACGAGTCGGATGCACATCCGCCGGCGTCGAAATCGGATGTTGAAATTATAAAGCGGGCGCGTCAGATATTGGATTCACCGGAAAAATGGAATCGCGCGGACAACCGGAATTGTCCGGATGGCGAGAAGACTTTCAGCATCTATTGTGCGCTGGAAAAAGCCACAGACGAAGTGACCGCCGACTTCGCGCATCGCGGCGCCGCCATGCAGGACGGGCGCTTCGTGATTGACGAGGTGCTGGCGCCTCACAACCACTACGAACACCGGTTGATGAACTACAACAACGATCCAAAGACTACATTTGCCGATGTACAGAGGTTCTTCGATTTACTACAGGAAAGAATCGAAAAGGAACTGAAGGAACAGGGAGCGAACCCTCCGCCTGTTGTTGCGAAACCTCCTGCGGCGCAGACTCTGCAAACACAAATCGAGATTGTGAAGAAGGCGCAGGAAATTCTGGATTCTCCGGCCAAATGGGACCGCGCCAGCACTCAGGATTGCAAGCCGGACGCGAAAACGTTCGGGTTGTATTGCCTGTTTGCGGCGGCCTCGGTGGCCGTGACG
>DASYNR010000201.1:0-10095 GCA_036008485.1 Candidatus Acidiferrales bacterium
AAATCCGCGCCGCGCCAACAGCCGCAGCATTTCCGAATAATGCGCGCTGGCGCGTTGCGGCGAAAGATTGTGTTTTCCGGCCGCGCTCAGCGTCCACTTTCTACGTAAATATTTCGTCAGTGGTTTTCCTGCGAACAGTCCGATGAACGCGGCAATCGCAATTCCAATTATCCCCGGCGCCCATCGCGAAGCCGCCGCATCCGTCTGCCACTGCTTCATGCGATTCACGAGTGCATCGTAAGCATGTGCCGCGCGTTCACGCGCGCCGTTCGCCCATTGACGCGACGCCTTACCTACGCCTTGCCCCAGCGAAACTTGGTGAACAAAATCGTAATTGATGATCCATTCGCCCCACTGATATTGGATCCAATCCATATATTTCGCGAAGCTGGCGAACCATCCCTTCGACGTCGCTTCTCCGGCCGGCGTGGGATCAAACGTGATCCACCCTCGCCCCGGAAAATATGCTTCCACCCAACTGTGCGCGTCGCTCGCGCGCACAATAAAATCGCCGCCGACGTCGTTATATTCGCCAACTTGAAATCCGTTGATGTATCGCGAGGGAATTCCCAGCGTGCGCAACATAATTGTCATCGCCGTCGCAAAATATTCGCAGTGTCCCGCCTTGCGCACAAAAAGAAAATTCGCCAGCGGATCGCTCGCGCTAATGCTGCCCTGATCCAGCGTGTATGCATATCGCGTCTGCAAATAACTTTCCAGCGCGACGGCCTTGTCATATGGATTTGTCGCCGCGGCTGTCGCCTGTCGCGCAAGCTCGGGCACACGCGGGTCCAGCGTCGGCATTTGCAAGTAATGTGTGCGAATCTCCGCGGGATAGTTCGCGCCCGCCGCGCGCAATTCCGCAGGCGTCGCTGTCGGCGGCATTGACGACGCTTCGTAACTCAGCTCGCTGTAATTCGGATACGGATTAAAAATTGAGCCGGACGCATCCGTCAGCAAAAAATTGCGATGAGCCGAGTCGCCTAGTCCGGCGTTTGCCGAAAATCGCCCCCGAATTGCGGAAGCTCCTCCCGCTACAAAGATCGCGTCACTCGCAACCGGTTCGAGCAAAACTTTATAGTTCAAAATTTGCGAGCGCCGCATCTGGCGGCCATCCGGAAAAATAAACCAGCCATTCATATCCTGATACAGGCGCTGACGTTCCATGGCAAGACTCGACCAGCGGCGGCCGTCGAAGCGAATCAACGCGATGCCGCGCCAATGTTGATTCGCGAAGCGCGCCGGATCGCCTTCCACTTTCACGCGCATCACCACTTCGCTGCTTTTTTGGATTTGCCCGATCTGGCCAAGCTCCACATTTTCCGTGAAGCCGGTCATCAACTGCGGCCGCATCGAATAAGAGCCGAGATAGCCGGCGGTAAATCGCGGCAACGTGAAAAATAAAAGCCCGCCAAGAACTAGCGCGCCAAACGCGACAGTGCCGGATACGACGCCGAGAGCGCGCACTAGTGTTCGAGCTTGTGGGCTCCCCGGAATAATTGGCGCGGCTGACGCATCTTCGGCGCCGCGTTCCATTTCAAGCGCGATGAAAGTGGAAATTCCCAGCGTGAGAAAAACGAGAAAAAATGCCAGGTACGCGGTGTCAACCGTCAAAACCGCCGCAGCCAGCATGCACGCAAACGCGATCATTGCAAGAAAAAGCGAATCGCGCCGCGTGCGCGCGCTGTACAGCCGCACCATCATTGCGAAAAGCAAAAGGTGAACGGTGGAAAGAAGCGCTGCGTAAAGCGCGGGATTCGGCGCGTCGCTGGCGCGATTGCGCGCCAAAATATAATCCACCGGTGCAAACAGAAAATATCCCGCGATAAAATATGTTGCAGTGCGCGCAGAAAGTTCCGGCGCGCGCCCACGCCATCTACGAAATCCTTTCCATACAAGCACCGTGGGCGCCGCAATCGTCGTGAAAAGGTCCAGCTTGCCCGTGGCGACGAGCGTGAGCACCGCCGTGTACAGCATCAGATAAAGCGACGCCTCGAAATATCTCGAGAGAACGGACGCGAGCGCGCTTCGGCTTTCCGAAGTTGGCGATGCTGCCGCGTTCGCTAATGTTTCCGCGTGTGCTGGTTTTGTGGCGCGCATCATTGCTCTTCGATTCTAGCAGTGGCGCGCGGCGTCCAGTGGGCGCGCGCGCGAACCAGTAACGATGCGCCGCTTATTTTAGGGAGTTCGCGGCTGCTTTTGATGCGAGCGCCGCGATTTTTCGTGTCGCCGACGAAACCGCCAATTTCGCCACGGCGCTCAGAGCAATTTGTTTTTTCGTGGAGTCGTCCGCGGGCGGCAATTTCGCTACGCGAATCAAATATGGCGTCAGCGTGATGCGCCGGAAAGTTACCGTGTGATTTGCAACGTCAAGCCGTTGCGCGTGGAAGTTTCGCTCGATTGTTTTCGATCCAAATAGTCTGCGCAATTCTAAAGCGATGTCCGCTCGCGCTTCGTTGCGCATCACAACCGCCGGAAATTGCCACAACCGCGAAAATAAATCGGCGGACTTTGTACCGGCGCTCCCATTAGAGTGTCGAACCAGCATCGTACGATTTTCGGAATCGATCAGAACGGCCGCAGCAAGTGTCACTTGTTCCGTCGCGCGTTTCACTCGCTTTGCAGGTAAGTCATTTTGTATTCCAAGCGCGCGGGCTCGGCAGAACTTTGCAATTGGACAGTCCTCACACTGCGGCGCGCGTGGAGTGCAAATCGTCGCCCCTAGTTCCATCATCGATTCATTCCAATCGCTCGCGTTTTTCGCATCAAGCAAAATATCCGCGGCGCTATTCAACATGCTCCAGCGTTCCGGAGCGCGCAGATCGCCTTCCACCGCGCCCAATCGCGCCAACACGCGCGCAACATTTCCATCAAGAACCGCGGCGGGAAATCCATAGGCAATACTCAGAATCGCTGCTGACGTATACGCACCAATCCCCGGAAGATTCAGCGCCGCGTCCATCGCACGCGGAAATTCGCCTTCATGTTGCGCAACAATTTGTTTTGCAGCCTGATGCAAATTCCTGGCGCGGCTGTAGTATCCGAGTCCCGCCCAAAATTGCAGCACAGTTTCAATCTGCGCGCTCGCCAACACCGCAATTGTTGGAAAGCGCTTCATGAAGCGTTCGTAATACGGAATCACCGCAGCCACGCGCGTCTGCTGCAACATTATTTCTGAAATCCAAATGCGATAGGGATCGCGCCGTTCGCGCCAGGGCAGCGCCCGCTTTTCGCGACGGAACCATTTCAGCAAATCGCCGCGAAATCTCCGCAGGCGTGGCGTGGAAAGCGTCCACGGAGGAGCCGGAGTTTTTGCTGCGCGAGGCACGCCGCATTCTCGCATAGACCAGAAGTTAGCGCAGACTTAGACTTCACATAAATTACAGGGAATCGAAGAACACCATGTATGCGGAATTCCACAGCGCCGTTGGAAACGATCCGCGCGGTTGGCTCGTCAGCACAATTTTAAATACTTGTGTTTCGCGTGCGAGATCGTTTAGAAAATCATGCCCCGGCTCTGGCGCCTGCGGCTGTATCACGGCCAATTGCTGAAGCACGTCATAAATATTTTCCGCTGCGGGACCTAAAGAAACCTGGCCGCCAGCCGTGCGAAATCCAATTACCGATTCAAGCTCGCGGAAATGCCATGCCAGGCAAGCGCAGAACGAAACCGCCCGCTCAAAAGTTTGCGCCGCGCGCGCTGGATCATTGTTCGCCACTACAAATGGATCGAATGCAATCAGCACGCGCCGCTCGTCCTCGCGCGCAAATTCTTTCACTTTCATCGAGCCGGATTTCGCCGACGCTTTCCAATCCACGAATCGCGCGCCATCCGTGGAAACGAATTCGCGAATCGCGTAAAGGTCGTGCCCGCGTCCGCGCTGATAACTTTCCAATTCGCCGCTCAGCAACGGCAAAATTTCGTAGAACGTATCCGTAGGTTCAATGCTCGGATAGACGCTGATTTCCGCGCGCGCCGGTAACTTTCGAGTTTTCTCCAGAAATCCGAAAGGGAATCGCGAACGCAGCGCTAATGTTTCCTGCCGATAAACTCCGCGCTTCGTGAAAAGTAACTCGACGCGATTGCGCACCGCCTGTCCACGCGGCAAATATGGAAAATAAACGGGCCGATCCAGCAGCGCCGCTCCAATCTTCGAGTTTTTCGTTTTGCGCGTGCTCGATTTGCCCTCAATCTTTTGTCCCATCACTCGCAATGCAAATGATGGAAACATTCGCTTCAAGTTCGTCAGCTCAACGACGGCCGGCGCCGGCTCGCCTGCAAAAACGTGTTCAGGCAATTCAAGATCAAGCTCAACTCCCATCAATGTGATATGCGAAAGAATCCAGGAGAGGACAATTCCTGCGATCATGCATCCGAGTACCAGAAAGAGCAGATTATTTCCCGTGTTCAGTGCGGCCAGCAAAACAATAAATATTCCCGCGAGGTAAACGATACCCTCGCGAGTCGCTCGATAACTTACGCGAAACGTCAACCGTCGCAGCACACTACGCCGAGCCAGCGCCGGCACAATCGTGATCGCCACCCATCCTGCAAGCGCCAGCGCCGAAAGCGCCGTAACTCCTGCAACCCATCGCGCGCCGGTTTGTGCCGCCGCCCCGGAATAAATTGCCAGCCCAAACGCCAACGCCAGCGCGAACATCGCCACCAAAAAGCCTCGCCAGCCCGCGGCGTCCGATTTGTCCTCGGATTCATCCACATCTTTGTGTCTGGAAGTTGTAACTGAGGGAGACACGCGCGCTATAGGAAGTTTCTGAAAGCGATTTACTGAATCCGCCGGCTCTTTCAACGAGACAGCCATTAGAGCGGCACGCGTACCGAATCCATAATTTCCCGCAAAATAATTTCCGCCTGCTCAGATTTTTTCTGAGTCGACACATATCGCGTGTTCACCACAACGCGATGCGCAAAAGCCGGCACAATTAGCCTCTTGAAATCGTCGGGCACGCAGAAATCTCGTCCATGCAAGAACGCGTGTGCTTGCGCCGCGCGATGTAGCATAATCGCACCTCGCGTGCTCACGCCCAGGCTCAACTGTTCCGTCTGCCGCGTGCGCTCCACAATTTCCAGCGCATAATCCAGCAAACTTTCTTCCACTCGGACTTTTTCCGTGGCCTCTTGCAACGCCACCACGTCCGCCGCTTCCATCGTCGGCTCCAGCAAATCGACCGCCGCCCTTCCATTCGCGCGCAAAATATCTTTTTCACTCGCTCGCGCCGGATATCCCATCCTCACGCGCAAAAGAAATCTATCCAATTGCGATTCCGGCAGCGGGTATGTCCCGTGATGCTCAATCGGATTCTGCGTGGCCAGCACCATGAAAGGTTGCAGCAGCGGATGCGTGTGATTATCCACCGTCACTTGCGATTCGCTCATCGCCTCCAGCAACGCCGACTGCGTCTTCGGCGTGGTCCGATTTATTTCGTCCGCCAAAACAATATTCGCGAAAAGCGGTCCCGGCTTAAATTCAAATTGTTGGTCCGCCGGATTAAAAACACTTACGCCAATTACGTCGGAAGGAAGCAAATCAGAAGTAAATTGAATTCTGTGAAATGAACAATGAAATGATCGCGCCAGCGCCTGCGCCAAAGTTGTCTTGCCAACTCCCGGCACATCTTCGATCAGCAAATGTCCGCGCGCCAGCAGCGCCGTCAGCGCCATTTCAATCACTTCATCTTTGCCGCGAATCACTCGCGAAATTGTTCGCTGCAGTTGCGCGATTTGTGCCGACGCGTGCGTTGCATTTCCGCGAGGTATGGATGTTGTGGCCATCAGTTTATGTCTGCCTTCATTTAAAATGTTGCGCCGTTCTGCTAAAGTATCGCTTGCAGCAGTCGCTTTGTGGGCGACTAGCTCAGTTGGTTAGAGCGCTCCCCTCACACGGGAGAGGTCCAAGGTTCAAGTCCTTGGTCGCCCACCATTTTCTCCGCGCGGTCGGCACGAAGGGCGCAAACTTCATTCTAACGAATTCTCGCCATGTCAAACGCGCTACGAACGATTGAGTTTCTATGTTTGGGGGTATGGCTGGGCGGCGTATGTTTGCTGAGTTTTGTCGTCGCGCCGGGCGCGTTCGGTATTCTCGCGAATCGCGATGTAGCCGGCTCGATGGTTGCCTACACTCTTGGCCGCGCGCATTTTATCGGCATCGGCGCCGGAATAATTTATTTGGTCGCAAATTTTCTGAGCGCCGCTTCATTTCCAAACGTGGCTCGCCTCGCCGCCATCGCCGTAATAATAATGTTGCTGCTCACGGTGTTCTCTCAGTTTTACGTGATGGCCCATCTCGCAGAATTACGAACTCAAATGGGTTCCGTGGATCGCACGCCCGCAACAGATCCTCTGCGCGCAGAGTTCGACAAGCTGCATCAGTGGTCTGTATGGATTGAAAGCGCAGTCTTGCTGCTCGGGATCGCCGCGGTTTATCTAACCGTCCGCGCGAAATAAATTTCCTACGCGAAAAATAATTTATTTCCTCGGCATATCCTTGATGTGCGTAGAAATGTACCACTCATTTCCAAACGCATCCGTCACGCCGCCCACGCGATCGCCGTAAGGCATGTCTGCAATCGGATAAAGAACTGTTGCGCCTGCGCGAATCGCGCGTTCGTAAGTTTCATCCGCATTCTCGACATACATATAGACGCCCGCCGGCATCGGCTGATATCGCCCATGAGGCTCGCTTACCATCACAATCGAATTTCCAACTCTAATCCTCGCGTGCCCAACGGTCCCGTTCGGCGCATCGTGACGCATAATCGTTTCGGCTCCAAACGCGCTCGCCAGGAAATCGATGAACTGAGCGGCGCCTTTCGGCATGAATCCAAGCAGAATGTCACCGTGCCCTGCGGGCGCATAGTCGGCAACTCTCCGCGTCGTGATATACCAATTATTCCCGGCCGCATCCGTAACGCTCCCTTCGCGATCGCCATACGGTTGGTCCACCGGTGCGTGAATTGAAGTTGCGCCCGCCTCCATCGCGCGGCGATACGTTTCATCCGCGTCGTCTACATAGATCAACATTCCTGCCGGCCGCGCTGGCCCTTCCCACGTTCCTCCTCCGCCGATCATCAACATCGCATCGCCAACGCGCATTTCCGCATGAATTCCGCCGGCTCCGCCCGGAGCGCGGAAAAGTTCCCGCCCGCCGAACGCCTGCTTCACAAAATTAATTACCTCTTCCACCGCCATCACTTGCAGATACGGCGTAATTGTGTGGAATCCTCTGCGAATCGGACTGACCGTTGTCGTAGACACGTTTTCTTTTCCCCGCAAATCTGATTTCTTAACTGGTTCAGATTTCATCGCCAATGCAGTCTTCAGCCGAGCCTTAAAATTTTCACTCGGCAAATCGCGCAACTCCGCCGCCACTCGCACCAACGTCTTCTGCCGCGCGCTCTTCGCAGGCGCTGTATCGCGCGGACTCGCCAGCAGAGCGTCTATCGCCAGATCCAGTTCTTCAATTGGAGTACGCTTATTCATGAGCGTCACTCATCCGATCCCGCAAATTTTGTATCGCGCGGAATTGCAGCAGCTTCACAGCTCCCTCTGTTTTTCGCATTTCCTGCGCAATGTCTCGAATGCTTTTTTCTTCCGCAAATCTCAATTGAATTACTCGACGCTGCTCTGTAGGCAGCTTCCGCACCGCATGAAATAATTGCGCGCGGGTTTCGATACGATGTTCCGCAGCTTCCAAATCTATTTTTCCGGAGTCAATTTCTTCTGGCGCAGGGTTGCCGAACTCTTTCGAGGTGCGTTTCCACTTATCAGCAATCGCATTCGCCGCAATACGGAATAGCCACGCGCCAAACGGAACTCCGCGCGATTCATATTTCCCAATATTTGCCAGCGCCCGGTGAAACACATCCGAGGTCAAATCCTGCGCAGCATCGCGATTTCCCACGCGCCGCGCAATGTACGCGTAAACCCGGTCGAAGTAGCGCTCATAAATATCGCCGAAGCGCGCAGGGTCCTTCTGCGCAGCCTCAATCAGAAGCAGCTCGTCCTTGTCGGAATCGGCGTCAGTTCTTGCAGCAGCCTTCAACTCGTTCTCCGCGTTTCGCGCCTTCCACAATATAAACTGCGCTCACGCGAAAAGGTTACGGCGAAATTTTCTATAGCGGGGATTTAAATTCTATGAGGAAGGATGCTCGTTACTGCGGCGTAGTCGGCTTCAGCGCGACAGTTTTCGTCTCGTTCGATTTGACGCTTACGCGTTCGGCGAATTGCTGATTCCGATCCGCGAAATCGATGTCGAAGTATGACTCGCCTTCATCCGGCCGCAGCGCGAACAATAGATAATCGCCGGGTATCACTCCTGAAAGTTGATACCCACCATTCACGTCTGTTTTTCCCGTAATCGTAAAACGATCCAGGTGTCGCAGCGAACGCTGTTGCGGAATCGCGATGACGGTCAAACCGGGCGCCGGCTTGTCGCCATTCAGTACTTGTCCCTTTACCACGCCCGAGTCCGTTCCCATAGTGAGCACGCAATCGTTCACGCCGGCGCCGGCTTCGATAGCCAAAGGCAGAAATGTATAGTCCTTACCGTTACACACGACCTGCTTCAGATAAATGCCGGATCCGCCGAACGTGGAAAAATAGTAGCTGCCGATCGGTACATACTCAATTTTGAATGAGCCATTTCGTTCCACTTGGCCGTGAAACGTATCGGGGCCACTCCCCAGGATTGGAAGCTCGGGCCAGAGCACGATCAATAGATCTGAGCTTGACTCTCGACTTAAACCTTCCATCAATATTTTTCCGCTGACGTCAATTTGCGGGCTAACTTGAATGTTCACGTGCGCGTCGCCATCTCCGACCCGCGCGATGGCAGTCCCTGCCACGTCGCGCGGCTGTCCGTTCAGTTGGGCGCTCGCTCCTAGCAGAGTGGAATTGGCCATTAAAAGGTAATCTCCCGGCGCCATGCTACGCAATGTGAACGCCCCGCCGATGCTCGAAGCTGAAGGCCCAGCGCTTTCGCCGGTATTCAAGCGGCGAACGGAGACTTCGTACTTTCGTTGTCCTGCAGATCCGGTTACGTCAACAATATTTCCAGAAATCGAATATGACGATGGAATTCCGACTGAAAAGCGAATTCCGCTAATCTCCTCGCCCGCGGCAACCTTCAGTGGTTGTGCGTTTTCGATCGACATCGTGTTGGGATAGTAGGCGACACGGATAACTTCTTTTTCCGTTTGCAGATTCACATGAAAACTTTCCACCCGTACAAAATAATCTCCTGTTGGAAGATTGAAGAGACGGAAGTTACCCAGATCGTCGGTCCTCGCAGATTCGCGAGGCGCTTCGATTCTGCGGCCTCCTCGAAGGTACCGCAGCCGCACCGCTTCCACGGCGACCGACGCGACCGGTTGATTGTCTTCGTCGAGAACGGTTCCTGAAATTACGCCGGCGGTAATAAGATGAAAATCAATTTTGCTGAGGGTGTCGCCGGAGTTGATCGTCAGTATCTGCGCGTCTACAGGACTCGCGACATTTTCAAAGTAGCGCAGGATGAACCCGTCGCGTTTTGCTGCCACGGTATAAGTTCCCGGGGCGATTTGAGCGAACGAATAAAAACCTTCGCTATCTGTCAGCGTGAATCGCCTCTCTCCCGTCACATTCAGGCTGCTGTTGGTTACGGGGAGCAGTCCCATTTGAACCTTGGCAACTGGCGCGCCAGTATCCGCGCGATAGACATGACCTGAGATTTGTCCCGGTGCGGGCGCTGCCTTTTGCGAGTTGCTGTTCGTTTGCGCGAATCCGTTCGGCGCTAACGCAGATACATTGAGAAGAATAAACGGGAATAAACTAAGGAAGGGAACCACACCGCGAATTCTAATCGCCGCCAACCTCCGCAGTGCGAACCGTTTCAAATCAGGCCTCCTCACACCAGCACTCTACAATACTGTTATTGAGATATAGCCAGTTTCAGTAAAATAGTTTTCGTATTCCCCGCGTTCACGCCCGCCCGTTCCGCGCTCGCCAAATTCCGTTCCGCAAAATCCAGCGCGTAGTAACTGTCCTGATCGTTTGGCCGCACAGCAAACAGAAAATAATCTCCGGGAATTACTTTCAGC
>DASYNR010000202.1:0-2360 GCA_036008485.1 Candidatus Acidiferrales bacterium
AATACCAATTTGCTTGAAGCCGACCCAGCCGCGCAGTCCGCGCAAATAGCGGTGATGCTCGGGCATGCGGCGGATCAAATCCACCACGCGGCGTGACATTAATCCAAAGTCACCGGCGTCCAACGGCAAGCGAACGTCGGCCAGCGCGGAAAGCAAACGATAGAACATGCGGTAGCACATGCGCAGCCACCACGGCTCTTTACGCTTGGTGCGTTGCGCGTACACGACGTCGTATCCTTCCAAGAATTTCTCGACAAATGTGGGAATTGTTTCCGGCGTATCTTGCAGGTCGGCATCCATCACAACTGTGGCGTCGCCGGTAACGTGATCGAGCGCAGCAGAAAGCGCCGCCTGATGCCCAAAATTTCGGGAGAGGATAATCAGCACAATTCGCGGATCGATGCGCGATGCAAACTCAAGCATTTCGCGCGTTCGGTCGTTGCTGCCGTCGTCCACGAAAACCAGTTCATGCGGTCCGCCGGGAATCTGGTCGGCAACTGCGCGAATACGCGGAAGCAATTCCGAAAGAACCTGTTCTTCGTTATGAACGGGAAGCGCGATGGAAAGGCGGAAAGGTTTGCCCGAATTATTTTTCATGAGCGCGCCTTTCCTTTGAAGTAGACCATCTGCCAGAATTTGATCCCCATTTGTGTCAGCCAGAATGGCTCGAACACCACAGGCTCGAACGCTTCTGAGAATATCTCTTTCCATTCGTGAAGCGGACGCACAAATTTACCGCGATCCCAAAGAGCCAACTGGCGCGCCAGACAAGATTGTTTGGGCACTACAACTTCCACGATATGAATGTGTCCGTCATCGGTGAGCAATGTGGAAAGATGCGAAAGAATGCGCTTCGTGTTGGCGAGATCAATGTGGTGCAAAAAACTGTTTACCAGAACGAAGTCGTACTTGTCGCCCGGCGGCGCGGAATATTGGCACACGTCGGCCACCAGAAATTCGCGGTGGTAATGTTTCCGCGCGTACTCGATATAAGCTGGATTCATATCCACGCCGAGATATCCGGCGGAACTGAAGTGGCGCGTGTTGGTGCCGGGGCCGCAGCCGACGTCGAGCACTCTGCGAACATTTGAAAGATTATTATTGTGCGCATTCACCGGAACAAGTTTCTGCTCCGCAAATTTACCCTGCCATGTGAGGTACACGCGGGGATGATCGAGTATCTGATCTCCCGGAATCACTGGCGCCACCTGACTTGATATTTTCCGAAGTTTTGCATTTGCGGATAGCGCTCGTCCAATATGCTGACCAAATCCGGCGGGTACGGAACCGAAACGGTGGGAATCCGATTAATGATAATTACATTCGGCTGTGTTGCGTCGACCGCCGCCAGCACACGCGCAGTCTCGCCGCTATAACTCTCAAACGCATCATAAATTACTCGCGAGGGGTTGGTATATCCGCCGAGAAAATATATTTCAGGGGTGTCCGGTCCG
Organism: Candidatus Acidiferrales bacterium; assembly: GCA_036008485.1. Taxonomy (GTDB): domain Bacteria; phylum Acidobacteriota; class Terriglobia; order Acidiferrales; family UBA7541; genus DASTCZ01. The sequence goes on from DASYNR010000202.1 coordinate 1,455, forward strand.
GCACTCAGCGCCCCGTTTGTCGCTTTCTGCCGCACGAAGCTTAAAAGTTGGTTGTACTGCTCGACTTCGTCCGCACTTGTGCGCAGGCCGCCAGCCTTAGGGAATCCGAGCGCTTCTGACGTCCAGGGCGGCCGGTACTTGTAGGCCATGCCGTCGAGCGCCATGCCCGGCGTTACCCGCATCACCATGAATACGACGTAGAATATGGTTAGCGTGGCGGGAATCAACCGCGGAGTTGGATTTCGTGATGTAGTGAGCGCAAGCGCCAGCAGAGCGAGCAACGGCGCGATATAACAAAAATAGGTCGCCGAGGAATAGGGAAACTCGATCAGGCTGCACATTCCGAGCGCGCTCAGAAGCAGAAATATTTTCTCGCCTTCCACGCCCGCAATTGACCATCCTGAACTGTTCCGATTAAGAATGTACGCTCCGAAGGCAATGGCAATCGGAACGATCGCGGAAACCGAGAACCAAACAAATTGGTAAGCGAGGAAGTCTCCCGGAGCGACGATGATTAAGAGAACAAGCAATGCGGCCACGGCCCCGCCAATCACCCATGACTCACGCCGCTTGGAATACCAGGCCAGCGCCAATAATCCCATCAGCGGCAGTGTGGCGATCAAATCGCCAATTGTCGGCGGCGGGAAATCCGCCATCCTCAGGCGTTGAAATGGAGTCACGAAGATGCTTTCGTAAAGGCTGTGCAACGAATGCGATACCGCGTAGGGAATCAGGAATAGAGCGATCGGCGCGGCAACTCCAGCCAAGAAGGGAAGTGCCAGCCGGAACAGATTGCGAAATCGAGCGCCACTTCCCAGAGAGGCCGGCGAAGATTCTCGCGCCAGCAGCAGCAATCCAAGCGCGAGTCCGGGAAGCACAAAGTGATAAACGCGTGGCAGCGTTGCG